>VSOD01000107.1 GCA_009774655.1 Lachnospiraceae bacterium | reverse complement strand
AACCGGTATCAGCTGCCGGTCTATGGGATGATCGTACTGCTTCTGTTTCGGGCGGTATGGGTGCTGTGGAAACGGGTGCTGCCGGAGAAAGCAGGGGATTTGAACAACCGGCGAAACAAGCTCTGGCGGAAAGAGAATTTCTGTATAGCAGCGGGCGCGGCCTGTCTGCTGCTCGATCTGGCGGGTCTTCTGTCCGGAAAAGTGGTGTTTCTTTATCCGGAGGACAGGGAACAGCTGGAGTTCGCGAGGGAGAGGGGGCAGGAGAACACGCCGGTAGTCTATCTGTATGAGCCGGGCGCGGAATGGTGTATCTGGGATGTGGCGGATGAACTGTTCGTCTATCCGGAGGTTTATTTTGCAGCTGCTGACAGCGTGGAGAAAATAACGGAGGAACGGATCGAAGAGGCGGAAGCGCTGGTGGTCTATGTTGCGGACGGAGCAGACGCGGAGGCGCAGATCGGCAGGGTGAGCGGCAGCAGTACGATGAAGTATGCCGGAGCGGAGCCAGTCTTTGAGGAGAAGTATTGCAGGGTGTATTATCTGCGGTAAGATTTATTGTAAATCATAAAAGTGTTAAACCAATGGAGAAGTTGTTTCCGTTGATTTAACACTTTTTTCGTAAACGGGCTCAGCTCGTTTTTTTATTGTAGTTCTTTCACAAAATATCTCATTTTACGAAAGAAAAAAATGTCATGTTGCTTATCCCATTCCGTATATTACTACATTTCTACAGAAAAAGCAACCGAAAAATTTGGTCAATGAATGCAGAAATTGATTTGAACTATAGTAAACGAAATTTCTAATGTCGTTTACTATAGAAATATGGCTGATGACCGTCAATAATTCCGTCAAAGAAAGGAGAAGTAAAATGCCAAAAAGAGGAGAAAACATTTACAGGAGGAAGGATGGAAGATGGGAGGGAAGAATACTGCAAAGCTGTGAATCCGGCAAAAGAAAATATCGCTCGGTATATGGGAAAAGTTATCATGAAGTAAAACAGAAAATGATGACAGCCCGGCTGGCAGTGCAGGCCGGATGCCAGAAGGACCAGACACTTGCACAGACGGCCGAGGCATGGATGCAGTCACAGTCGGTTTATTGGAAAGCGGGTACCGTATCCGCATACCGGCAAATGCTGAATAAATATATCATTCCCGGTATGGGCAGTATGCCCGTCAGGCAGATTACAAGTCGAACACTGCATGAATTTGCCGGCAGGGTAAGACAGAAGGACGGCAGTCTGCTTTCCAGAAATTACATGTTTCAAATCTGTTCCATGGTGCGCAGGATCATAATCTATGCCAACAGGCAGTTTGATGGCGGACTGCCTGTTCCGGTGAATCCTGTCAGCAAAGAGCAGCAGCACAAGATTATGCTGCCCAGCGAAGCGACTCTGTCGATTCTGCAGGATTATTTATATGCCAACAGCGATGATGATACCTGTCTCGGTATTATGATCGCATTGCATACAGGAATAAGAGTTGGAGAGCTGAGTGCTCTGCGATGGAAAGATATTGACCTGAAAGAAGGTAACTTGTATATCAGGCAGACCATACTGCGTGTGCGGAATGAGATCAGGCAGGAAAACACAAAGGCTGTAACGCAGATTGTGATGCAGATGCCAAAGTCATCTGATTCGTCCAGAATCATTCCGCTGCCGCCCGGACTGCTTTCGATGCTGCGGCCGCACGAGAAAGCAAAGGAAGATTACGTAGTCAGTGGTGTGAAAGCTGCCTGGGCTGAGCCACGTACGATTCAGTACCGGTTTAAGAGCATTCTGAGAAAGTGCGGCATCGAATACTTCAATTTTCATTTGCTCCGTCATACGTTTGCCACCAGATGTGTTTCCCTGGGACTTGATGTAAAAAGCCTGAGCGAGATACTGGGACACAGCAGTATTCAACTGACGTTAAAGCTCTATGTCCATTCTTCGATACAACAAAAGCGGCAGCTGATGCAGCAGTATGATGCCGTGCTTCTCTGATCGGACCTGTATTTCATGTCTTCTTTGACACAAATATCCATGAAATGAGAGGCACGGATCAGCCGTCAAAAATCTTGTCAGAAATTCATCCGTTGCGCTTTTTCTCACATGTTGGAGGCCTGTTTCGTAAAATGAGATATTTAACGAAATGTATTGTTTCCCGAATCATCAAATAAAATTCAGCAGGTCTTTGGACGATTGCGTATTATATAGCGGCAAAAGGGGCAGCTGTCATGTGGATAAAGGATTGGCTCCGACATCTGGGACTGCCAGAGAAGAAAAAAGTTTCGAGCAGATACAAAAAGAACCAGGAACATATCAGACAGGTCAAAAAAAGAAAGCAAAGAGAATGGCGGGCACGCGTAAAATACAGAATCCTGCAAAGAAAACGGCTTATGATCATAACCGGAAGTCTTTTGGTACTGCTCCTTATGATAACGGGCGGAATCGGAATTGTCAGAGCGATGGGGAAAAACCGTCTGTATGAAAAGGCAGACAGGAAACAGCCTGAGATGATAAAGACCGCTCCGGAAGAAGTCCTGCAAGAGGAAGAAGAAACAGAATGGAAGGAAGGATGGGTCAGATATCAGGGAAATATTTATGAGTATAAAAGCGATATCCTTACTTTTCTCGTTATGGGAATCGACAAGAACAAAGATGTGGAGAAAACGGAGGAAGGGACGGACGGCGGTCAGGCAGATGCGTTGTTTCTCGTAGTCGTGGATCCATCTGACCGGACTTTGAAGATTGTAGGGATCAACAGAAATACGATGACTGATATTGCCATTTATGATGAAAACGGTGATATGACTGCTACAGTCAAGGCACAGATTGCGGTACAGCATGGCTTCGGGGACGGCATGGAAGAAAGTTGTGAATACCAGAAGAAGGCGGTAGAGAATCTTTTCTACGGACTGCCGATCCATGGATATGCGGCGGTCAATATGAAAGCCATCTCTACGATCAATGACGCCGTAGGAGGTGTGGAGGTAACGGTTCTGGAAGATCTGACCAGAAAGGATAAGAGTCTTGTAAAGGATGCGAAAGTTCATCTGACAGGTAAAACCGCTTTCTGGTATGTGCAGTACCGTGATACAACTGTGTTTGGCTCGGCAGATTTAAGACTTGCCAGACAGAAGCAGTATCTGAACGGATTTGTGGCGGCAGCAAAAAAAGCGGCAAAAGAAAATATTTCGGTAATACTGGATCTGTACCAGGCTGTCATGCCGCAGATGGTCACTGACGTCTCTCTGGATGAAGTGGCTTATCTGGCGCCGCTCCTTGTGGATTACCGTTTCAGCGATAACAGTTTCTACACAATGACCGGAGAGACCGTTGCTGGAGAACAGTTTGAGGAATTTTACGTAGATGAGACTGCTTTATATGAGTTGATCCTGGAGGTTTTTTATGAAAAAGTGGAATCGATGGAATAAGTTACTGGCGGTGGCTTTGGCCGCTGTCTCTGTCACAGGTTGTGCGGGAAGCCGGCCTGAGAGTGCAGCGGAAGAAAATATCATGGAGGAAGAAACAGCAGGTTCGGTTGAGCCGGGGGAGGCAGGCGGAATCGGGATTGGCAGTATGACCCTGGAGGAAACAGCGCCGGAAGAGACAAAGGAGACAGCGTCGGTAATCCTCCGGGAGAGTGCGCAGGATGCACAGGTGGATTTCCGGGCCTTAAAGGAAGAAAACCCCGAGATCTTTGCGTGGATTTATATACCGGATACGTCCATTGACGCTCCTGTTGCACAGAGCGGCGAGAGTGATGAATACTATGCAAGTCATAATATTACAAAAGAAAATGATGAAAACGGTGCACTTTATATCGAAGCAGCCAATCTGACTTCCATGTGTGACTTTAACACTGTAATACACGGCAACACTGCGGAAGATGGGGAGAGCGGACTGTTTGCGGAGCTGTATCAATTCTCAGATCCGGATTATTTTGACAGTCATGAACAAATGTACCTTTATTTGGAAGATAATGTGCTTACTTATGAGATTTTTGCGGCTTATGAGAGAGAAAACAACAGTCTGATCCGCACCTATGATTTCACCTATCTTTCCGGCTGTGATCAGTTTCTAAAAGATATGTACGGCATCAGAAGCATGAATATGATGATCAGGAGCGGTTGGGAGGATGTAACACCCTACCATTTTCTGGTCACTCTGACGACAAGCAGAGGAAAAGATTCAGACAGCCAGTTTGTAGTGCTGGCAGCCTTGATCGAGGATCCGGCCGGTACGATCGACCGGGCAGTCATGGAATAACGCCGGCCGGATAATGAGCACGGTATTTCCATTCGGGAAACCGGATGTAAATATAAAACCACACTTAGGCTTTGAAAGGAGGAATGAAAACATGATGAAAAAAGCATTTGCGTTGGCAATGGCTGGCGCGATGGTAGTCTCCATGCCTGTTATGGCAGCTACGAGTCCGACAGCGTCTGCTGTGGCATCTCAGGCGGTCGTAGCATCAGCAGCACCCAGTGCACCCGTTACGAACAATGCGGCAGTTGTTGCATCCAATGGCATGAACAGCGCGGAAACAGCAGTTGCGTCTGCGGCATCGGCGGAGGGTAAGACGGTAGGAGAGTATATGAACAATGCGGTTACGGAATTACCCGGCCTTGAGAATGTGACACCTGTAGGGCAGGGAGGTCACGTGATCATCAACGGCGCACCGAGTAACCAGACATTTTCTGTATTGAAGCCGCATAGTGCATATGTTTCTTATGCAAAGACATTTGCAAACGGACTGGGCGGCAAAGTGCTGAATGTGGCAACGATCAAGGCATCCGTATCATTCAATACGGCGACAGTCAACTTCTATGCAAAAGGCGTTAAGGCCGGACAGAACATCAAGGTATACCAGTATGTAAATGGTTCCTGGGTGGAAGTGGAAGTGACAGAGATCAGAAATGACCATGTTGTAGTCAACATGACATCTCTTGGAACACTTGCATTTATTGAGCTGCCTGCAGCACAGTAATGCAGACACCCTGCAGAGCGCTGCCTGCCGGCAGAGGACAGGGTGAAAGTTATATTAATTTGCATAATTACTTGTGTGTGATCATTCATGCACGATTAATTAGTAAGGTTTTCAACCGGGTGTGGGATTCATGCATGCCGCCGCTTCGGCGGCGGTATGTGTGGAAAAAAGAATTTTCTGAGAAAAGAATTTTTAAGATTTTTAGGGATAGAAAAAATGATATAGAACCGACGGCTGTGAGGAGAAAGCGTATGGATGGGGCAAAAATATATACGGGTTCTGGTGATGACATAATGATAGGCACTCTGGAAATGCCGGAGGTGAGACAGCCTGTCAGCAAAAGATTTTTATACAGGGCGGCCAAAAGAATATCAGATATCGTGATCTCTGTACTGGGACTTGCGGTCTTGTCTGCAGTATTTGTAATAACGGCGCTGGCCATCGCGCTGGAAGACGGCGGGCCCGTTTTCTACGCGCAGAAGCGTATTGGAAAAGACGAAAAGGAATTTAAGATCTATAAATTCAGGAGTATGTACAAAAACGCCGAAGCGATCCATGAAAACCTGCGTGAAGAATACGGATGCAGGGATGTTTCCTTCAAGTTACAGAATGATCCAAGGGTGACGAAGGTCGGCAGAGTGATCCGAAAGTTTAATATAGATGAGCTTCCCCAGCTGATCAATATCATAAAGGGGGATATGAGTCTGGTAGGACCAAGACCTTTACCTGTCTATGAATATGTGGACGAGCAGAGACAGTATGGAAAAAGATACATAAAGCGGTATGCGGTTCCGCAGGGACTTACCTGTATATGGCAGATCTCGAACAGGGCATCCGTTGATTTTGAGAAGAGAATGCAGCTGGATGTAGAATATGCCGAGAAGAGCGGGTTGTGGATGGATTTGAAACTGGTCATAAAAACATTTGTTTTCACAGTGACCGGCAGGGCGGCCTATTAAGGAGAAAGAGAATGGCGGTATTAGTATGCGGCGGAGCCGGCTACATCGGTTCCCATATTAACAAACAGCTGCATATGGAAGGGTATGAGACAGTCGTATTTGACAATCTTGTTTATGGCCATCGGGAAGCTGTTAAGTGGGGGCATTTTGAACAGGGCGATCTGGGTCATATAGAAGAGATCGAGAGCGTGTTTGAAAAATACAAGATCGAAGCGGTCTTTCATTTTGCGGCTTATGCCTATGTGGGAGAAAGCGTTACAGAACCGGAAAAATATTATGATAACAATGTTGTAAATACCTTGAATCTACTCAAAGTTATGAGGAGGCATGGATGCAGTAAGATTATTTTTTCTTCTACCTGTGCCACTTATGGAGAACCGGAAAGCGTACCGATCACGGAAGACATGCCACAGAAACCTGTGAATCCATACGGGGCCACGAAGCTGATGGTGGAGCGGATCCTGAAAGATTATCATTCTGCATATGGTATGGAATTCGTGGTGCTCAGATATTTTAATGCAGCGGGGGCAGACCCGGAAGGAGAAATAGGAGAAAGCCATGATCCCGAAACACATATCATACCGCTGCTGTTGGATGCGGCAGGCGGGAAACGGGAAGAAATTAAAGTATTCGGGACGGACTATGATACGGATGATGGAAGCTGTATACGGGATTATATTCACGTATTTGATCTGGCAACGGCGCATTTGCTGGCGCTGCATTATCTGGAGCAGGGCAGGGGAAGTGATTTCTTTAATCTTGGTAATGAAGTGGGCACCTCGGTGCTGCAGGTGGTAGATTCTGTAAAAAGAGTCACGGGACGGGAGTTTAAGGTGACGTTGACAAACAGACGCCCGGGTGATCCGGCCAGACTGGTTGGAAGCAGCCGCAGGGCGCGGGAACTATTGGGATGGAAACCTGTGTATGGGGACATTGATAAGATTGTGGAGCATGCGTGGAAGTGGCATGAGGAAGCGGGATATTAGCAAAGGATCATTATTATGTTTGAAATCAATAATCAAAAATACAGGACTGCGATCATACATGACTGGTTTTGCAATATGGGAGGAGGGGATAAAGTAGCCGAAACATTTTTGGATATCATGCCGGACTCTCCGGTCTATACGTCCTGTTACCTTGAGAAAAGCCTGACGCCGCGATTAAAAGCAGCAGATATCCGGGTCTCATTTCTGCAAAAGTTTCTCCACCAAAAAAAGGATAATCATCAGAGATTCCTTCCGCTTATGCCGGTTGCATTTGAAAGTTTTGATATGACCGCTTACGATATTATACTCAGCAGCAGCTCTTGCTGTGCGAAAGGTGTTATCACTGGGCCGGGAGCGATACATATTTGTTACTGTCATACACCGATGCGCTATGCATGGGAATTTTTTGGCGAATATACGGAGGATATGAAGCCTTTAAAACGAAAGATCATTGGACTGTTAATGAACTATATCAGGATATGGGATGCCATATCTGCGAATCGTGTAGATTATTTTATTGCAAATTCGAATAATGTAGCAAAACGCATCTGGAAACATTACAGAAGAAAAGCTACGGTCATATATCCGCCGATTGATACAGAATATTTTACACCGGGAAGAGAGGACGGAGATTTTTATCTTTGTGTTTCCAGACTGGTGAAGTATAAGAGAATAGATCTGGCTGTACAGGCATGTAATCGGTTGAAAGCATCGCTTGTCGTGATTGGTCAGGGGGCGGAATATGAACGTCTTAAGAAAATGGCCGGTGCTACATTAAAAATACTGGGCAGACAGCCGGATGATGTTATCAGAGAATATTATCGCAGGTGTAAGGCATTCATCTTTCCGGGTGAAGAAGATTTCGGGATGACCCCTCTGGAGGCCCAGGCATGTGGACGGCCGGTCATTGCGTATGGAAAAGGCGGAGCGCTGGAAACTGTCATTGATGGAAAAACAGGTATATTTTTTGAAGAACAGACAGTGGAAAGTCTTATACAGGGAATGAAAAAGTTAGACGGTATTAAAATCGAAAAAAGTGCGTGCAGAGAGAATGCGGAAAGATTTTCAGTGCAGACATTTAAAGAAAACTTACGAGAAGAAATAGAAAGAAGGTGTCGTGATGCAGATATTTTATAAAATGAAACACGGCACGGAATATTTGAATTATGGGAGGGATATTATTACTGGATACTGCAGGAGGTGCAGAGAACGGTCTGTAACTGAAGAGGGAAATCCGTTCAAGATTTTGGATCTCGGGGCAGGGCATGGTACAGATTTGATAAATTGCAGGGAAAATATAGTGGGGGGGGGTAAAAACAGTGTGGAATTGTGGGCGCTGGAAAGTTATCCGCCTAATGTTACGTTACTGAGACAACAAGGGATCAAAGTCAGGCAGTTCAACATTGAACGTGAAAGGTTCCCTTTTGAAAATGAGAGTATAGATTTTGTGATCATGAATCAGATACTTGAACATACGAAAGAAATATTCTGGATCTTTAGTGAAATATCCAGAATATTGAAAAAGGGCGGAGGATGTATCGTTGGAGTTCCTAATCTGGCCTCTCTTCACAATCGTATCGCACTGCTGTTTGGAAATCAGCCAACGTCCGTCAGGGCTTTAGGGCCGCACGTACGGGGTTTTACGAAAAAAGATTTTATAGATTTTGTTGAGACAGACGGATACTTTAAGGTGGAATGCTTTGCCGGCAGTAATTTTTATCCGTTTCCGCCAAAAGTAAGCCATGTTTTGGCAAGTTTATTTCCGAGTCAGGCCGTTTCTATTTTTTGGGGAATCAGGAGAACAGAAAAAGGAGATTGTTTCATAAAGGTTCTGGATAGCAGATTTTATGAGACACCGTATTACAGGGGAAGCGATGAAAGATACGAAGGGTGAAATATATGCTATTGATGCCAGGATGATCGAGGAGTCCGGGATAGGGACCTATATCCGCATGATGTTGAGAACAGGGAAATATTCAGTTGCATTGGGATCTGAGAGTAAGATCAGGAAATATGATAAAGAGATCAAGATAATATCCTTCGAAGAAAAAATCTACAGTATAAAGGAACAGTTTAAATATCCGTATAAGCAGTTAAGGAGAAATGGAGTGACAGTGCTGCATGCACCTCATTATAATGCACCGCTGTTTTGGAACGGAAAATTAACTGTAACAATACATGATCTGATCCATTTGAAGTTTCCACAATATTTGCCGAATAAAGCAGCATTTGTATATGCCTGGTTTATGATGAAATATGTTTGTGTACGTGCAGGAAGAATTTATACCGTTTCAGATTTCACAAAGCAGGACTTGATACATATCTTACATGCAAAAGAAGATAAGATCAGAATAACTTATAATACAGTAGAAGAATGTTTTCAATGCAGGAACAGATCGGAAGTAGATTATCTTCTAAGCAGGTATGGAATCCCGAAGGAAAATAAGATCATATTGTATGTTGGAAATCTAAAACCACACAAAAATCTTGTGGCATTGATAGAAGCATTTTCATTGATACGGATGAAAGACCTCAATCTTGTATTAGTGGGAAGATGTTTTAATAGAAATAAAGGGAACGATTTATTTTCAGGCACAGAAAAAATCCGTAGAGTTGTTATGACAGGAGCCGTATCAAAAGAAGAATTGGTTGACTGGTATAATGTGGCGGATGTTTTTGCTTTTCCATCATTATATGAGGGTTTTGGCGTGCCTCCGCTTGAAGCCATGGCATGTGGTACACCGACGGTATGTTCAAGGGCGGCGTCTATGCCTGAAATCGTTGGAAATGCTGCAGTTATGGTTGATCCTGCAGATGTTAATTCTATACAACAGGGGTTAGAAAAGACTTTGAATATGACATCTGAGGAGAAAACAGATCTGATTGAGAAAGGATATAAAAGGGTGGAACTGTTCCGAAGAAAATGTGAGACCTCAAAGCCGACACAGCCGGCTTAGGCAGTTTGAAAAGGAGACTGTTATGAAGAAAATCGAAATAAGATATATAAATGATTTATTGTTTTATATATTGCTTTTTTTTGGCCTTTTTGATGCTGCAAGGAATTATACACCATTACCGGAATGGATTGGATATTCCAAAGATATAGCTATTTTTCTTTTATATGTTTTAAATTGCCGGAAGGTAAGATTCCTGCCTCAGAAATTAATTTATATACAAAGCGTTTTTTGGTTTATATGGGGATTCGCGGGTATTCTGTATTCCGGGGGTTATTCGACTGTAAAAATACTGATTGGAATTATTAAGTATCTTGAGTTTTTTATGTTGATTACGCTTTTCTATAATTGGGATGCTTTATTTCATATGAGTATCGGACGTGCACTCAACTTGTATATAAGAGGGAGTTTGTGCATCTTTATTGTTAATGTGATTGGATATTATATTCCGAATCCTGTATGTTATGTAGGCCTGAGTAACGGAAATGTAACAGCGGGATATTATGGTGGCAGAATTTCCGTAGGACAACCGCCGATTGCGGCTTTGCCTATGCTTATTTCATGTGTATATCTCATGTTCTGCGAAAACAGAAGTACAGCGAAAATTATATTTCTTATGTCAGGTATCGTATTATCGACAACGAATACAGGCATCGTAGCGCTGGGTATATGTTGTGTGATCTATGCAGGATATTTTTGGGCCAGCGGAAAGAAGATTGCAAAAAAGTATATTTATTTAGCGCTGGCTGTTTTAGGAATAGGTATGATATTTCACAGAGAATTATATACAGTTTTTGAGGATCAGATACTGATGTACAGGCGGAAGCTCTTTGCCGTTTTGGGGGGTGGCAAAGACGCCTCTATGGAAGGAAGGAAAAGGAATTGGGAATGTGAGCTCA
>VSOD01000106.1 GCA_009774655.1 Lachnospiraceae bacterium | reverse complement strand
GAGCTTCTTGATGTGGGCACGGGCAGCGGTATTCTGGCTATCCTGGCTTTGATGTACGGGGCGAAACACGCCGTGGGCACGGATCTGGATCCCTGTGCGGTGGAGGCGGTGGCCCAGAACAGAGAGGCCAACGGCATCGCGGAGGAATCCTTCCGCATGATGATCGGCAATATCATCACGGATCAGGAAGTGCAGGCGCAGGTCGGTTATGAATGCTATGATATTGTGGTGGCCAATATCCTTGCGGATGTGTTGATTCCCCTTACGCCGGTGATCATTCATCAGATGAAAAAGGGCGGCGTCTACATTACTTCGGGTATCATCGACACGAAGGAGCAGGCTGTCAGGGAGGCTGTGGAGGCAGCCGGGCTTAAGATCCTGGAAGTCACTTACCAGGGCGAGTGGGTCTCGATTACCGCCCAAAAGTCTGCGTAGCAGGACAGGCAGGGCGTGAATCGCCACAGTGCAGGAAAGAAGAGGCTTAAGTATCTGCAATATGGAAATGAAAAGAGTCATAAAAAGAATCACAACGGGGGAAGATGCGGCGCGGATCCGGAGCAACGCGGCGGGAGTCCTGGCGGTGCTGTGGATGACCGTTATCTTTATCCTTTCCGGACAGAACAAGGAAGAGTCCGGTGCGATCAGCGGCGGAATGCGCAACCGTGTGCTGGACATCGGCGGCTGGTTTCTACATCTGAATATTGACGAGGAGGCGCTGGCGCAGCTGGCCATCACGGTGGAGCGTATCATCCGCAAGAACGCACATATGACCGAGTTTGCGATTCTGGCGGTCCTGCTGTATATCTGGATCGGCAGATGGCAGCTTACACGCGTGCGCAGATTCTGGATCGCGGCGGGGCTGACGGCGTTTTATGCCTGCACCGATGAATTTCACCAGCTGTTTGTGCCGGGACGGGCGGGGCTTTTGAGCGATGTGCTGATCGACAGTCTAAGCGCGGTGCTTGGGCTGGTGGTCTTTGCGCTGTTGCAGAAGTTCGTGGTCTGGTTTTGCAGGAGAAAAGAAAGGAAGTAGGCTTATGTATCAGTTTTTTGTGGAACCGGGGCAGATACAGGGCAGAAGGATCATTATAACGGGCAGTGACGTGAATCATATCAGGAACGTACTGCGTATGAAGCCGGGAGAGGAGATCGCGGTCAGCAACGGTACGGACGGCAGGGAATACCGCTGCGGGATAGAGTCTTTTACGGAGGATGAGGTGATCTGTTCGCTGCGGTTTATGAAGGAGGACGGGGTGGAGCTTCCCTCCAGGATCCATCTTTTTCAGGGACTGCCCAAGGCGGACAAAATGGAGTTGATCGTGCAGAAGGCGGTGGAGCTGGGCGCGTATGAGGTGGTTCCGGTGGCGGCCAGACGGTGTGTGGCCAGACTGGATGAGAAAAAGGCGCTCTCCAGGATCAACAGATGGCAGGGGATCGCGGAGGCGGCGGCCAAGCAGAGCAGGCGGGGTATCATACCGCAGGTGCATCCGGTGATGAACATGCGGGAGGCCGTAGCGTATGCTCATGCCATGGAAGTAAAGCTGATCCCCTATGAGCTGGCGGAGAATATGGGGCATACGAAAGAAATATTGGAAGCCGTGAAACCGGGGACGGATATTGCGGTCTTTATCGGGCCGGAGGGTGGCTTCGAACAGGAGGAGATAGAACTGGCGACGGCGGCAGGGATAGAGCCGGTGACGCTGGGCAGGCGCATACTGCGGACGGAGACTGCGGGACTGACTGTTTTGTCATGGTTGATGTATCACTTGGAATCCTGATGACATATCATAGGATATAGGAAAGAATAGTGCGGCTGCAAGAAGCCGAAACTTCCGCAAACGATAAGTCAAAAGAAAGGAATGACAGAAAATGGAAGTCTATCTGGACAATTCCGCGACCACAAGATGTTATGACGAGGTTGCGGAGTTAGTATTTAAGGTCATGTGTACGGAGTATGGAAATCCGTCCAGCATGCATCATAAAGGCGTAGAAGCGGAACAGTATCTGCGGTACGCAAGAGAAACACTGGCCGGGCTGTTGAAGGTAAGCGAGAAGGAGATCCTTTTTACATCCGGAGGCACGGAGGCGGACAATATTGCGCTGATCGGTACGGCCATGGCGAATCACAGAAGAGGCAGGCATATGATCACCACGAGGATGGAGCATCCGGCGATCCTGCAGACGATGGCCTATCTGGAACGGCAGGGATTTGAGGTGACTTATCTTCCGGTGGACCGCCTGGGCAGGATATCGCTGCAGGATCTGGAGCGTGCCATCCGCAGGGATACGATCCTGGTGTCGATCATGCATGTCAATAATGAGATCGGGAGTGTGCAGCCTTTGGCGGAGGCGGGAGAGCTGATCAGGCGCAGCAATCCGCAGACGCTTTTTCATGTGGATGCTGTGCAGGGCTTCGGTAAGTTCAGGATCCATCCGGCGAAGATGAATATTGATCTGCTTTCCGTCAGTGCGCATAAGATCCACGGGCCGAAAGGCGTTGGTTTCCTGTATATCAGAAGCGGTTCCAGGGTGAATCCGATCATCTACGGCGGCGGACAGCAGAAAGGTATGCGCTCCGGGACGGAAAACGTGCCGGGCATCGCGGGTCTTGCCAGGGCTGCGGAACTGGTCTACGCAGACCTGGACAGGGATGTGGATAGAATGTACGGGCTGCGGGAAATGCTGATCGATGGTGTCAGCCGTATAGAAGATGTGCGGGTCAACGGCTGTCCGGGACGGGAGGGGGCGCCTCATATCGTCAGCCTTTCCGTGCGCGGCGTGCGCAGCGAAGTCCTGCTGCATGCACTGGAGGAAAGGGAGATCTATGTCTCCGCAGGCAGCGCATGTTCCTCCAACAAACCGCAGATATCGGATACGCTGAAAGCGATCGGCGTGGAGCGTGACCTGCTTGGTTCGACGATCCGTTTCAGTTTTTCCGTCTTTACAACCGAAGAGGAAATCAAGTATACTATACAGGCGCTGGAAGAGATGGTTCCCATGCTGAGAAGATACACCAGAACATAGAAGCATACGGAGCATGATGTAAGTTTACTGTGGGCAGCCGGTCATATGCGGTGATCCTGAGGGCGTAAAAGAACACCGGCGGTGTCCCCTCGGGACGGCGCATACGATCAGGTGTGTCAGGCTGAGGATCAGGGAATGGCACTCGGGCTGTACAGAAAGAACGGAGAGGTACGGACAGTTATGTTTAGAGCTTTTTTGATTAAATATGCGGAGATCGGCGTGAAGGGGAAGAACAGGTATCTGTTCGAGAACGCGCTGGTGCAGCAGATTAAGTATGCGTTGAAGCGCTGTGAGGGCGAATTTGCGGTGCGTAAGACAGACGGGCGCATTTATGTGGATGCGGTGTCTGACTTTGATTATGACGAGACGGTGCAGCATCTGCAGAAGGTCTTCGGCATCTCGGGGATCTGTCCGATGGTGTATGTGGAGGATGAAGGGTTTGAGAAGCTGAGGGGCACGGTCGTGGACTATATGGACAGGGTCTATCCGGTCAAAGACAGGAGTTTTAAGGTGGCGGCCAGACGCGCCAGAAAGAATTATCCGCTTGATTCCATGGAGATCAATATGGAGCTGGGCGGCACGATCCTGGATGCTTTTCCGGAAATGAGAGTGGACGTGCATAAGCCGGATATTCTTCTGCATGTGGAGATTCGGGACAAGGTCTATATCTATTCCGAGATCATTCCGGGGCCGGGCGGTATGCCGGTAGGCACAGGCGGCAAGGCGATGCTGCTTTTGTCCGGCGGTATTGATTCGCCGGTGGCCGGGTGGATGATTGCCAAGCGGGGCGTCAAGATCGATGCGGTCTATTTTCACGCGCCGCCCTACACCAGTGAACGGGCGAAACAGAAGGTGGTGGATCTGGCGGCGAAGGTGGCGGCCTACACGGGACCGATCTACCTGCATGTGATCAATTTCACGGATATACAGCTGTATATTTACGACAAGTGCCCGCACGATGAACTGACGATCATCATGCGCCGCTATATGATGCGCATTGCGGAGCGTATTGCGAAGGACACTGAATGCCTTGGCCTGATCACGGGGGAGAGCATCGGACAGGTGGCTTCCCAGACGATGCACAGCCTGATGGCTACGAATGAGGTGTGCGAGCTGCCGGTCTACAGGCCGCTGATCGGTTTTGACAAGATGGAGATCGTGGAGATTTCCGAGAAGATTGATACGTATGAGACGTCCATACAGCCCTTTGAAGACTGCTGTACCATTTTTGTGGCGAAGCATCCGGTGACGAAACCGAATCTGAACATCATCAGAAAGCATGAGCATAATCTGGACGAGAAGATTGAAGGGCTGGTGCAGACGGCGCTGGATACGGAAGAACTGATCATTGTAAAATAAAAAGGAACCACCCTGGCAGGTGATTCCGGCTTGTGCCCGCGTGACATGGTAATATGGAATGCCCGGGCACAGGTCTGGTTAAATAATGTACGGCTTCAAAGCGGCCAGAACTTCGTCGATCGCATCCTCAGCGTGGATGTTCAAGTCAATGGGCTTGGATAAATCCAGACTGAAAATTCCCATGATGGACTTCGCGTCGATCACATATCTGCCGGATACCAGATCGAAATCGTAATCAAATTTCGTAATATCATTTACGAATGATTTAACCTTATCAATAGAGTTTAAAGAAATCTGTACGGTTTTCATTACGCATCTACCTCCTTTTGTTTTGCTTCAATACCTTCAGCTTTTATACTAAATGTTGGAAGTATAAAAGTCAATGCTAAAAGAATACAAAAAATGTGAGGTTTACCATGAAAAGTGTAGCATTACATAATTTGGGCTGCAAAGTAAATAGTTACGAAATGGATGTTATGCAACAAAGGCTGCAGGATCGCGGATACAAAATTGTACCTTTTGACGCTGCAGCGGACATTTATATCATCAATACCTGTACGGTGACCAACATTGCGGACAGGAAGAGCAGGCAGATGATCCACCGGGCCAGGAGATGCAACCCGGATGCGGTAGTGGTGGCGGTGGGCTGCTATGTACAGACGGCGGCCGGGGAGGCTTTGGAGGACGGAACGGTTGACATTGCGGTTGGCAATAACCGCAAGAAGGATATTGTATCTATTATAGAAGAATACCTGAAAACGAGAGAGCAGCCGCGGGTGGAGAAGATTGATATCAACAACACCCGGGAATATGAGGAGATGCAGCTGACCCGGACGGCGGAACATACCCGGGCCTATATCAAGATTCAGGACGGCTGCAACCAGTTCTGTTCCTACTGCATCATCCCCTATGCGAGGGGACGGGTGAGAAGCCGTGCGGAGGAAGATATCCTGCAGGAAGTGCGGGGGATCGTGGTGGCCGGATACCGGGAGATCGTGTTGACCGGCATACATATCAGCTCTTACGGCCTTGACAGGGGCGGCCTGGAGCTGCTGCAGCTGATCAGGAAGCTACACGAAATCGACGGGTTAAAGCGTATCCGTCTGGGCTCGCTGGAACCAAGGATCGTGACGGAGCAGTTCGCGCGTCAGCTGAGTGCACTGCCCGGACTCTGCCCTCATTTCCACCTGTCCCTGCAGAGCGGCAGCGATGCGGTGCTTGGCCGGATGAATAGACATTACACTGCCGGGGAATACTTTCAGACAACAGAGATACTCAGAAACTGTTTCCGGGATCCGGCCATAACGACAGATGTGATCGTGGGATTTCCGGGGGAGACGGAAGAAGAATTTCGCGAGACGGAAGCCTTTGTGCGGAAAGTCAATTTCTATGAAATGCACATTTTCAAGTATTCCAGAAGGCAGGGGACCAGAGCGGCCATGATGGAGGGGCAGCTTACGGAAGCGGAGAAAGGCAGAAGAAGTGCGGTGCTGGCGCAGGCGGAAGAAGAAATGTCCCGCAGTTACAGAGCCGGATGGCTGAACCGTGAAACCGGGGTGCTGTTTGAAGAAAAGAAGCAGGTGGCAGGAGGAACATACTGGATCGGTCATACACCGCAGTATGTGAAGGTGGCGATGGAAGCGGGAGAAAACGCGGATCTTTCCGGGCAGATCGTGAGGGGGACACCTGTCGGCTTTCTTACGGAAGATATCCTGCTTTTAAAGTGATTGAATTTTGTGTAGCGATGGGGTATTATGGTAATATAAGGAGTGTAATATCAACCAAGACAATGGATAAGGGCGTAGAATAATGCGGGATTTAGAAAACACACAATTTTTTAAAGTAGAAACGGAACCGGAGACGGGAGTCAAGCTTGTGCTGTCTACGGTGTATGAGGCGCTGACAGAGAAGGGATATAATCCGGTCAATCAGATCGTGGGCTATATCATGTCCGGTGATCCGACTTATATTACAAGCCATAAGAGCGCACGCAGCCTGATCATGAAGGTGGAGCGTGACGAACTTGTGGAAGAGATGCTTGTGGAATATATCCGGAATTATCTGGAGAAATAGAGTCTGGAATAAGAGGAGCGATATGAGGATCATGGGACTGGATCTCGGATCCAGGACGGTGGGGGTGGCGGTCAGCGATCCGCTGCTCATCACGGCACAGGGTCTGGAGATCATCAGAAGAAAAGACGAGAATAAACTACGTCAGACATTGGCACGGATAGAACAACTGATCGAAGAATACGAGGTGTCCGAGATCGTGCTCGGGCTGCCGAAGAATATGAACGATACGATAGGGGACAGGGCACAACTGTCTCTGGAATTTCAGGACAGGCTGGAGAGAAGGACCGGTCTGCCGGTGACGATGTGGGACGAGCGGCTCACTACGGTAGCGGCGGACAGGGCGATGATGGAAGCGGGGATCCGCAGAGAGCATCGCCGGGAATATGTGGACAAGATCGCGGCGGTTTTTATCCTGCAGGGTTATCTGGATTATCGTGCAAACCAGGAGAAAGATAAGAGCAGTGAATGAACGGATCCTGTAAGTAAGGAGTAAGAGTAAGTGGAGAAGATTGTCTTTACACCGGAGGGAGAAGCACCGGTGCAGTTTTATGTGCTGGAACAGACGAGACTGGGAGGCGTCGATTACATTCTGGTGACGGATTCCCGGGAAGGAGACGGAGAGGCCCTGATCCTTCGTGATACGTCTGCGCCGGAGGCGGCGGAAGCGGCCTATGAGATCGTGACGGAAGATGAGGAATTAAACGCAGTGGCGGCTGTGTTTGAAAATATGCTGGAGGATATCGAGTTATCCTGACAGCGAAGCGAGGCGTACATATAGAGAGACCGAATACCCATGAGAGAGGTGCCGGGACTCATGGCTATTGGCGGTTTCTCTGTCTGCTATGATCTCTGAGAAGATTCATGCCGATGCGTCGGCAGCGATAAGAGAATGGAGGAAATATATTTGAAAAAAATTGAACAGAGAAAAGCTGTTTCCAGGCTGAAGGTAATTCCGTTGGGAGGGCTGGAACAGATTGGACTTAATATTACTGCCTTCGAGTATGAAGACAGTATTATTGTGGTAGACTGCGGCCTGTCTTTCCCGGAGGATGAAATGCTGGGGATCGATCTGGTGATTCCGGATATCACGTATCTGCGGGATCATGCCGAGAAGGTGAAAGGATTTGTGATTACCCACGGGCATGAGGACCATATCGGGGCGCTGCCCTATATTCTGAAAGAGATGAATATTCCGATCTATGCCACCAGGCTGACGATGGGAATCATTGAGAACAAGCTGGCTGAGCATGATCTGACGAATAAGACAAGACGTAAGGTAGTCAAGTTCGGGCAGTCTATCAATCTCGGACAGTTCAGGATCGAGTTTATCAGGACGAATCACAGTATCGTGGACGCGGCGGCGCTGGCGATCTATTCCCCGGCCGGCGTGGTAGTGCATACCGGAGATTTTAAGGTGGATTATACGCCGGTATTCGGGGATGTCATTGATCTGCAGCGTTTTGCGGAGCTTGGCAGAAAGGGCGTGCTGGCGCTGATGTGTGACTCCACCAATGCGGAGCGGCTCGGCTTTACGGCCTCCGAGAGGACGGTAGGAAGAACCATTGACAGTCTTTTTGCGGAGCATAAGGATACGCGGATCATCATAGCGACCTTTGCCTCGAATGTGGATCGTGTACAGCAGATCATCAATTCCGCTTATAAGCACGGCAGGAAGGTGGTAGTGGAAGGCCGCAGCATGGTCAATATCATTGAGACCGCCTCGGCGCTGGAGTGTCTGCACATTCCGGAGAATACACTGATCGACATAGAGCAGTTAAAGAATTATCCCAACGATAAAACGGTGATCATCACCACCGGCAGCCAGGGAGAGAGCATGGCGGCTTTAAGCCGTATGGCCGGCGATAATCACAGGAAGATATCGATTCTTCCGGGTGATACGGTCATCTTCTCATCCCACCCGATCCCGGGCAATGAGAAGGCGGTCACCAATGTGATCAACGAGCTGCAGAAGAAGGGGGCGGATGTGATCTTTCAGGATGTGCATGTTTCCGGACATGCCTGTCAGGAGGAGATCAAGCTGATCTACAGCCTTGTGAAGCCGCGCTATGCGGTGCCGATCCACGGCGAGTACAAGCACCGGAAGGCGCAGGCGAAGATCGCCCAGGATCTGGGCATTGCGAAAGAGAATATTTTCATGCTGCAGTCCGGCGACGTGCTGGAGATGGACTGCGAGAAGGCGGAAGTGAACGGCAGAGTGCCCGTCGGAGCGATCCTGGTGGACGGCCTCGGCGTGGGCGATGTGGGCAATGTGGTGCTGCGCGACAGGCAGCATCTGGCGGAGGATGGCATCCTGATCGTGGTGTTGGCGCTGGATTCCTACAGCGACCGTCTGGTGTCCGGTCCGGATATCGTATCCAGAGGATTTGTCTATGTGCGGGAGTCGGACGAGCTTCTGGACGAGGCACGGCTGCTGGTGGATGAAGCCATCCACGGCTGCCTGAGCAGAGGACAGTCCGACTGGGGCAAGTTAAAATCCACAACGAAGGATGTGCTGAGCGAATTTGTATGGAAGAAGACGAAGCGGCGTCCGATGATCCTGCCGATCATTATGGAAGTGTAAAGACAGATAAATGCAGAGGAGGAACGCGCATGACAGAGCATGATGTTATGGAGGCTGCAAAGAAGCTGGCGGGAATCATCCGGGAAACTGATGTTTACGGGGAGTATCTGCATCAGCGTGAAGAATTAAAGAAGCAGCCGCAGCTGTACGATCAGGTGAATGAGTACCGGCAGAAGAATTTTGATATACAAAACGGCATGGACGGTGCAGAGCTGTTCGATAAGATGGAAGCGTTTGAACGGGAATACAGGGAGTTTCGTGAGAATCCGGTGGTGGATGATTTCCTGCGGGCCGAGCTTGCATTCTGCCGGATGATGCAGGAGATGTATGTCCTGCTGACGGCGGAGATCGATTTCGAATAGCGGCGCGGAAGGATTTGTGAGGATTAAGGCATGAAGGTAAAGTACATTATTGGAGCGATAGTGGAAACGGTCATTAAATTGGTGGCGCTCATTTTTATCGTCACCTATGTGATCAGAGGAGCGACGGCCGCATATGACTACGGCTTCCGCGTGTTTGCGGAGGAGCCGATGGAGGCCGGAGAGGGACGGATCATCAGCGTTTCGGTCGCCAACGGGGATACGGCCAAAGAAGTGGGGCAGATGCTGCAGGATAAGGGGCTGATCCGGGATGCCGGTCTCTTCAGGATCCAGGAGCTGCTTTCGGAGAATCACGGCAAGATCCAGCCGGGGATCTATGACCTGAGTACGGCGATGACTGCGCAGGAGATGCTGGCGGTGATCGCGGTGGAGCCGGAGACGGAAGAAGAGGAAGAGTAGGGGAAGGAACTGCGTATGATAACGGGTGATGAGCGCCTGAACGCGTTTATTGATTCTTTGGATACCGGCAATACTCCTTTCCTGAACGGGATAGAGAAGGAAGCAAAAGAGACCAATGTGCCGATCATCCGCACGCAGGTACAGAGCCTGCTGAAACTGCTGCTTGCGATGCGGAAGCCAGCGACCATTCTGGAAGTTGGCTGCGCCATTGGTTTTTCTGCGCTGTTGATGAGCGAGTACGGGCCGGAGGATTGCCATATAACGACTATTGAGAAGTATGAAAAGAGAATCCCTGTCGCCAGGGAGAATTTCAGGCGGGCCGGCAAAGAAGAGCGGATCACGCTCCTGGAAGGGGACGCGGCCGAAATCCTGCAGAAGATGACAGGGGCGTATGATATGATCTTTATGGATGCGGCGAAGGGACAGTATATTCATTTTCTGCCGGATGTCCTGCGTCTGCTTGCGCCGGGCGGCATATTGTTGTCCGATAATGTGCTGCAGGACGGGAACATTCTGGAATCGCGGTTTGCGGTGACAAGAAGAAACCGGACGATCCACAGTCGTATGCGCGAGTATCTGTACGAGCTGAAACATCATCCGCAGCTGGAGACGGTGATCCTGCCGGTGGGGGACGGGGTTACGCTCAGCGTGAAGCGCGGATGAGATCCTGACGGCAGGCGGCGGAAGTATAAATTGATTGAGGATAAGAGATACAGAATGATGAGTGGAAAGAAGCAGATCAGGAAGCCGGAACTGCTGATTCCGGCCAGCAGCCTGGAAGTGTTGAAGACGGCGGTGATATTCGGGGCGGATGCGGTTTATATCGGCGGCGAGGCGTTCGGCCTGCGCGCTAAAGCGAAGAATTTTACGCCGGAGGAGATGGCGGAAGGGATCACTTTTGCCCATGCCCGCGGCGTGCGGGTGCATGTGACGGCCAATATCCTGGCCCACAATTACGATCTGGAAGGGGCGGGACGGTATTTT
>VSOD01000105.1 GCA_009774655.1 Lachnospiraceae bacterium | reverse complement strand
GGGTAGTGGTTTTGCCGCAGCCGCTGGGCCCAAGCAGCGTGACGAATTCATTCTCGTGGATGGTCAGATTCAGTTCGTCTAAGACCATCTGTCCGTCAAAGGATTTGGAAATGTTGTTTAAGTGGATCAATTCTTTGGACATGGACGAATCCTCCGTGTTTTCTGTTTCGTATTTTGTATTCTCTACTCTAAGAGAGCGGACCGGATCGAACGACTCTAAAAATTCGGCGGCGTGCTGATCCAGAGGAAGACGGCGCCGCTCTTGCCGCCGGCTTTGATATAGTGCTCCGAGTTGGCCGTGTAGTAAAAGGCTTCCCCCTTCTTCGCCTTCATGCTGCGGTTCCCGATGACGATGGTGATCGTGCCGGACAGCACATAGCCGAATTCCTCCCCTTCGTGGGGCTGGTCGGGATAGGTGGAACCGCCGGGATTAAGCGTCACGCGGATGGGTTCCATCATGTTCTTCTGTGCGTTGGGAATGATCCATTCCACCTTATTGTGAAGTTCCGTGTCGGTCTTCTCGAAGAAGTCCTCGCTGTGAAAGACGATCTGCTCATCGTCGTCATCGCTGAAGAAATTTTTCAGGTTTGTGCCGAGGCACTGTAAAATATCGACCAGGGTGGCGATGGAAGGAGAGGTCAGGTCGTTTTCCAGCTGGCTGATAAAGCCCTTGGACAGTTCGCAGCGGTCCGCCAGTTCCTCCTGAGTCAGTCCTTTCTGGTTTCGTAGTTCTCTGATCTTATTGCCGATCTCCATTCGGCCGGAATTATTATCCATAATGATATCTGTCTCTTTTCTGTTTCTTTCTGTGTATTCCTGTCTCTTTGCGGATCGTGCAAAAGACAGGGTTTCCAGGCTGCGGCGTCTGTTGTCCGGCGGCCTTTTGCTCAGTCATAATAAACTCAAAGTTTACTAAAACTAAACAGAAGCTGAATCTCATTATACAAAAAAGAAGTGCCATGTCAATGGGTTTTTTAAAAATAAAATCATTTTTTGTGAAAATGATTAACACAGCCAGAAATTTGTGATAAAATTTAGTAGCATAAAAAACTTCTGCGGCAAAACCTTACGGACTGCCGGTATGCGCCACGTTGATCACCGAGGCGCATACCGGGCATGTGCCTCGGGATTTGGGCTGGAAGTGTTAGAGAACGATACTCAAAGAAAGGCATGGTTTGAATATGAGTCAGGAGAAATATGTGGCATACGTTTCCACGTACACCGTGGGCAAGGTAGACAAGTACGGCATCAGAATTTATGATGTGGATCTGGAGAACGGCCGGCTGACCGAGAAGAATCAGGTGCGGATCACCAATTCTTCCTATATTACGATTTCCCATAACAAGAAATTTCTGTATTCCATTACCGATTTTGGTGTGGAATCGTACAGAATCCTGCCAAGCGGTGACCTCGAGGTCATCAATGCGAGCAGTATCAACGGTATGCGCGGGTGCTATCTTTCCACCGACTATGAAGACAGATTCCTGTTCGTGGGCGGCTATCATGACGGGAAGATCACGGTGCTCAGGCTGCGGGAAGACGGCGGCACCGGAGAGATCACGGAGGAGATTTATCACAAGGGGCTGGGGAGTATTGCGGAACGGAATTTCAGACCCCATGTCAACTGTGTGAAGATGACGAGAGATAATCGTTACCTGTGTGCGGCAGATCTGGGACTCGACCATGTGAATGTATACCGTCTCAACCATAAGACAGGGCGTCTGCGCCACATCGACATGATCCGCAGTGAGCAGGAGTCGGCGCCCCGGCATTTGAAATTTTCAAAGGACGGCCGGTATCTGTATATCGTACATGAGTTGAAGAATTATATTGATGTCTACACCTATGAGGAGGTGGACGGCAATCCGGAGTTCGAGAAGATCCAGACGGTCTCCACGCTGAATGATTATCATGCCGGCGGTTCGGCGGCAAGTGCGCTGAATATTTCCGAGGATTTCCGGTATCTGGTGAGTTCCAATGCCGGGGACAACAGCGCCGTTGTCTTTCGGATCGACCAGGAGACTGGGATGCTCTCGAAGCTCCTTTGTCTGCCGATCAGCGGCGATTATCCGAAGGATGCGAACCTTTTCCCGGACAACAGGCATCTCGTCTCCCTGAATCATGAGTCGGATACGATGACTTTCTTTACGGTGGATCTGGAGAACGGACTGCTTATCATGAACGGAAGAGAGGTACAGGTAAATCAGCCCAACTGCATTATTTTCCACAAAATTGAAGAAGGAACCGAATAGATGAGCTTCCTCCTGCATATACATTTACCAGTATAAGCAGGAGGATTTTTTATATGGATTTCTTACAGAATAATACATATGACCTGTATAAAGATATACAGCTCCGCACGGGAGGAGAAATCTATCTGGGCGTGGTAGGACCGGTGAGGACGGGAAAATCGACGTTTATCAAGCGTTTCATGAATCTGCTGGTGCTGCCTTTTATGGAGGATGAGAACGAGAAGGAGCGGGCTCAGGATGAGATGCCGCAGAGTGCGGGCGGCAGGACGGTCACCACGACGGAACCGAAATTTATTCCCAAGGAGGCGGCGCATATCCGGCTGGGCACGGATATTGATGTGGATATCCGGCTGATCGACTGTGTGGGCTATATGGTGGAAGGGGCCACCGGTCATATGGAAGAGGATGTGGAACGTATGGTGAAGACCCCCTGGTCTGCGGAGGAGATTCCTTTTACGCGGGCGGCAGAGATCGGCACCCGCAAGGTGATCAAGGATCATTCCACTATCGGTATTGTGGTGACCTGCGACGGTTCTTTTGGCGACCTTGGGAGGGACAGTTTTCTGGAGGCCGAGTCACGCACGATCACGGAGCTGCAGGCGCTGGGGAAACCTTTTATCGTGCTGCTCAATTCCGCGAAGCCTTATGCGGAGGATACCAGGATGCTGGCGGATGAGATCAGCGAGAAGTATCAGGTGACCGTGATGCCGGTCAACTGCGAGCAGTTAAAGCGGGAGGATATCAATCACATCATGGAAAATATCCTCTACGAGTTTCCGCTTACGATGATCGAATTCTACATGCCCAAGTGGGTGGAGATGCTGCCTTACGACCACAAGATGAAACAGGACATCATCGCCCGGATCAAGAACCTGATGAGCAGTTTGAGTAATATCCGGGATATCACATCGGGGAGCTTTATGCCGGAAAGCGAATATATCAAGAAGTGCAAGCTGGACGGCATCAATATGTCCGACGGCAGTGTGAAGATCCTGCTGGATGTGGACGATTCTTATTATTATGAGATGATCAGCGACCTGGTGGGGGAGACGGTGGGAAGCGAGTACCAGATGCTTGCCATGTTAAAAGAGATGGCGAAGATGAAGCGGGAGTATGTGAAGGTGCTCCATGCGCTGGAATCTGTACGCTATAAGGGATACGGCGTCGTGATGCCGGATCGTGAAGAAATCATGCTGGAGCGTCCGGAGCTGATCAGACAGGGCAATAAGTTCGGCGTGAAGATCAAGGCGGAGAGTCCCAGCATCCATATGATCAAGGCCAGCATCGAGACAGAGATATCCCCCATCGTAGGCACGGAAGAACAGGCCAGAGATCTGATCCAGTTTATCTCGGATACGGAGACCAGCGAAGAGGGTATCTGGGAGACGAATATCTTCGGCAAGACGGTAGAACAGCTGGTAAATGACGGTATCACGGGCAAGATCTCCATGATCAATGAGGAAAGCCAGGTGAAACTGCAGGAGACCATGCAGAAGATCGTGAATGACTGCAACGGCGGGATGGTGTGTATTATTATTTGACGCAGCTTTTTCTGCGGGACGGATGAAAGGCCGGAAGAGAGAAGGAAGCAATCTGTTATGAGAGCGGGACAGGAGACTGTATCCTGCTCTTATATTATGCGATAAAAACAGATACAGTATTTACGGCGGCACGCAATAGTGTTAAAATATAAAACATCAGAGCAGACAGGAAGCGCTTTGGAAGCCGGAGAGATCACAATGACGCTTCCGGACAAACCGAACAGCCGGAATCAGAAATATGTTGTTACGCACAAAACACCAGCAAAGATTTCACACCAAAGTGAATGATAAATAAATAACATACAAAGAAAGGCGGTAAACAAATGAATCCAGTATACGAAAAATTATTAAAATGCTATGAGTGCTACAAGGCAAAGATTGACTTTGCGCCCAGTGTGGCGGTAGTGCTGGGATCGGGGCTTGGCAATTTCGCAAAGACCGTGGATGTGAAGGCGGAGCTTCCCTACAGTGAAATCGAAGGGTTTCCGGTATCTACGGTGCCGTGACATGCGGGTAAGTTTATTTTCGGGTATATTAACGAGGTGCCCGTGGTGCTGATGCAGGGGCGGGTCCACTACTATGAGGGATATCCGATCACGGATGTGGTGCTGCCTGCCCGTCTGATGAAGATGATGGGGGCGAACGTATTGTTCCTGACCAATGCTTCCGGCGGTATCAATCCGGCTTTCCATGCGGGCAGTCTGATGCTGCTGAAGGATCATGTCTCCATCTTCGCACCGAATCCGCTGATCGGCGCCAATATCGAGGAGCTGGGAACGAGGTTCCCGGATATGTCCCACGTCTACGACGAAGAACTGCAGGAGATCATCAGAAGCACGGCAAAAGAAAACGATATCGAGTTGTTTGAGGGTATCTATGCCCAGCTGACAGGGCCTTCTTTCGAGTCTCCGGCGGAGATCCAGCTGCTGCATAAGCTGGGCGTGAGCGCAGTAGGCATGAGCACGGTCGTGGAGGCGATCGCGGCCAACCATATGGGCATGAAGATCTGTGGCGTATCCTGTGTCAGCAATCTTGCGGCAGGCATGAACAGTGCACCTTTGACGCATGAGGAAGTACAGGAGGCGGCCAACGCGGTGGCGCCGAAGTTTGAGAAGCTGCTGGTGGAGTCGATCACGAAGTTTCGGGAGCTGATTTAATTTGATATCCTGCGGCATGTGTGCATGGAAGCAGAGTGGAGGATGCAGTGACAATGATGCATGAGGAGAGTATTCAGGCGTCTTTGTGCAAAGCATCGGTGTACACTGTTATGCAGAATGGAGGAAAAGACAGATGAATTACAGATTTTATAATGCGCGTATCCTGACAATGGAGACGGACAGGCTGATCACAGGCGAATTATGGGTGCAGGACGGAAAGATCCTGTATGTCGGTGACGGCAGTGATACGGACGGTGTCTGTGCCGCCGGCCAGGGTGCAGAGGATGGTAAGGGCAGATGGGACAGGGAGATCGACTGCGGGGGCAATCTGCTGATGCCCGGTTTCAAGAATGCTCATACTCATTCCGGTATGACGCTTCTGCGTTCTTATGCGGACGACCTGCCGCTGCAGGACTGGCTGTTCAAGCAGGTCTTTCCCATAGAGGATAAGATGGACGGGGAGATGATCTATCACCTGACGAAGCTGGCGGTATTGGAGTATCTGACCAGCGGTATCACGTCCATCTTTGATATGTATCTGACGCCGGAGACGACGGCGAAGGCATGTGTGGATATGGGGATGCGCTGCGTACAGGTCAGCGGAACGAGCGGGCAGACGGATTTTGAGCCATCCCTGAAACTGTTGGAGCAGCGCTATCAGGCGTTGAACCATGACGATCCGCTGCTCAGTTATTTTATCGGATTTCATGCGGAGTATACCTGTTCCAGAGAGTTGATGGAACGGGTGGCACAGATTGCACATAAATACAAGGCTCCGGTATACACTCATCTGGCGGAGACGAAGGCGGAGGTGGAAGGCTGTCGGGAACGCCACGGTATGTCTCCGGCAAAACTGCTCGACACGATCGGCATGTTCGATTACGGCGGCGGCGGTTATCACTGTGTCTGGATGGACGAAGAGGATATGGAGATCTTCCGCAGACGCGGGCTCAGTGTGGTGACCAACCCGGGCTCCAACACCAAACTCGCCAGCGGCATCGCGCCGATCTCTGCTTATCTGAAAAAGGGGATCAACGTAGCCATCGGTACGGACGGGCCTGCCAGCAACAACTGCCTTGATATGTTCCGGGAGATGTTTCTGGTGACGGGGCTTGCCAAGCTGCGGGAGGAGGACGCCTCTGCCGTGGATGCCTGGGAAGTGCTCAAGATGGCCACGGTGAACGGCGCCAGAGCGATGTATCTGCCGGATAGCGATGTGCTGGCACCGGGCAAGGCGGCAGATATCATCATGATCGATCTGCTGCAGCCCAACATGCAGCCTATCAATAATATCCCGAAGAACCTGGTCTACAGCGGCAGCAAGCAGAACGTGAAGATGACCATGATCCAGGGTCGGATCCTGTATGAGAACGGCATTTTCACAGATGCCTATGATGTGGAGGAAATCTATAGAAAGGCAAACGAGATCATAGACAGTCTGCGATAGTATCACACAGTTGTGACGGCAGGCGGAGCCGGTGCATTCAGGACAGGTTCCGCCTGACAGGTTGCCTTTGAAATCAGGAAGTGCGTATGGATGGTTTGGTGTTGGCGGGTATGATCCTGTTTTTGATCGTGCTCATCATGGGAAAGGAATATATTAACAGCAGGTCTTTTCACAGGCATAATCTGCAGAGGATCTTCGAAAGCTACGGTATGCCTTCCGAGCGGGTTTACAAGACGGGCGAGCTTGAACATATCCAGAAATATTATCTCAGGCATCCCGGGAAGAATCAGCTGGACGATATCACTTGGAACGATCTGAACATGGACAGCCTTTATCAGCAGATCAATGTCTCCTGCAGCGCTGCGGGGGACGAATATCTGTATTACAGGCTGCGGACGTCGCTTGACAGTCGGGAAGATCTGGAACAATGGGAGTCAAGGATCAGTTTTTTTATGGAGCATGAGGAAGAACGGCGTCAGGTGCAGGGCCTGTTCTATCAGCTGGGGAGAATGGGACGCTATTCACTGCATGAGTATATTGAGAATCTGGATATTCTGGGTGAGCGGAAGAACGGTAAATATATCCTGTACAATGTGACTTTGTTTTTGTGTATCGGGAGCATGTTTGCGTCGCCGCCGTTGGGGATCGGCGCGCTGCTTTTGGTGGTGTGCCACAACTTGATCGGTTATTTCAGGGAGTACAAGCAGATCGAGCCTTATATCACCAGCTTCCGTTATATTAAGAGGATGCTGGATGCGGCGGAGAAGATGGGCCACATGAAGACAACGGGGATTGCCGGGGAACAGGAGCGACTGCTTGCCTGTCATGGGAAGATGAAGAGCTTTATCCGCAATGCCTATCTGCTCGTCTATGTAGAGAAGGGGAACGGCGATCCGCTCAGTCTTATCCTGGATTATGTGCGTATGGTCTTTTATCTGGATCTGATCCAGTTTAACAATGCGCTGCATGCGGTACGGGGGCATCTGGAGGAGATTGACGAGATGGTGACACTGCTGGGTAAGATTGAGACGGCAGTGGTGATCGGTTCCTACAGGAACAGCCTGCCGGAGTACTGCCTGCCGACGCTTCGTTTTGAAGAGGACGCAGGACGGCGGATGGTGATCGAACAGCTCTACCATCCCTTACTGTCAGATCCGGTGAAGAATTCCATTGATACGCAAAAAGGGGTTCTGCTGACCGGTTCCAACGCTTCCGGTAAATCCACTTTTCTGCGTGCCGTGGCGTTAAGCGCCGTACTGGCGCAGACTATTTTTACCTGTCCGGCGAGGCGCTATGAGGCGCCGGTGTTCCGCATCTATTCGTCCATGTCTTTAAAGGACGACCTGATCGGCGGACAGAGTTATTATATGGTAGAGATCAGAGCTGTCAAACGGATCCTTGACCAGGTGAGGCTGGCCGGGGAAGAGCACGGCTGCGTGCTCTGTTTTGTGGACGAGGTGCTGCGGGGCACTAATACGGTGGAAAGGATCGCGGCCTCCACACAGATCATGAAAATGCTTTCGGCGGGACATGTGATCTGTTTTGCGGCGACCCATGATGTGGAATTGACCAGGCTTTTGGCAGGGGAATACGAAAATTATCATTTCGAGGAGCGGATCGAGGAGGATGATGTGTTCTTCCCGTATACGCTGATGCCGGGGCCGGCCACCACGCGGAATGCCATCGCACTGCTCAGGGTGCTGGGATACGACGACAGGATCATTACGGAAGCGGAAGCCATGGCGGGACATTTTCTGGCGGAAGGAAACTGGAATCAGAATGAGAAGTAAAGAGGAGGACACAGACCTGAATGAAAGTAACGATCTACACTGACGGTTCGGCCCGCGGCAACCCGGAGGGGCCGGGCGGTTACGGGACGGTGCTGCAGTATATTGACCCGAAGGGGACGCTGCATGAGCGGGAATATTCGGCGGGATATAAGAAGACCACCAACAACCGCATGGAGCTGATGGCGGCGATCGTGGGGCTGGAAGCGTTGACGAAGCCCTGCGAGGTCACACTGGTCTCGGATTCCAAATATGTGACGGATGCCTTCAACCAGCACTGGATCGACGGATGGATCCGGAAGAACTGGAAGACGGCGGGCAACAAGCCGGTCAAGAATATTGACCTGTGGGAACGGCTTCTGCAGGCGAAAAAGCCTCATCAGGTGACATTTCGCTGGGTAAAAGGGCACGACGGCCATCCGGAGAACGAACGCTGCGATAAATTGGCCACAACTGCCGCGGATGGCACAGACTTACTTGACGATACCTTCTGATTGGTGGTATCATAGATATGGTTTTTGAAGAAAGATATTTTATTACGTAACATGATGGGAAGGGGAAAACAGATGACGAATTTGATCTTGTTTGTAAACGCTTTTTTATCTTACTTATTGGTGTTTGTATTTATTGTGGCAGTGGTGGTCGTAGCATGTGTGATCGGTGTGAAATGGAGAAAGAGCAAAGATGCCAAAGCTGCTGCACAGACGGGCATGAACGCACAGGCAGAAGGCGTCGGCGGGAAGACAGCCGTATGATGTCTCTGGATGGAGATGGTTTGAAAGTCAGGCCGGCGGGTCTGGCTTTTTCCGTATTGCAGAATCTCTGTTATGAAGCCGGTCTGCGGCGCAGCAGGAGGCAGGGCTGCGGGAGATCAGGCTGCGGATGGGAGAAAGACGGAGGTAAGAATGGGAAACTATACGACGATCCTGTGGGATCTGGATCAGACGCTGTTGGACTTTGACCGTTCCATGGACTATGCGATCAGAGAGGTCTTCGCCCGGTATGATCTGTATATGGATGAGAAGATCGCCGCCCGGTATGAAGTTATCAATCGGGATCACTGGAACAGGCTGGAGCGTGGTGAGATCACGAAGGAAGAAGTGAAGGTGGGCAGATTCCGGGTACTGCTTGCGGAACTGTCGATCGGGCACATCGATCCGGCAAAGATTGCGGCCGACTATCAGGATGTGCTGGGCAGTGTCTACTATTATATAGACGGCGCCGTGGAGGTGGTCACCAGGCTGCGGGATCTTGGTTTTCACCAGTATGTAGTGACTAATGGAGTTAATACAACCCAGAGCAGTAAGATGAAACTGTCGGGATTTGACAGGCTGATGGACGGGGTTTTTGTGTCGGAGCTGCTGGGATATCCGAAACCGATGAAGGGCTATTTCGACGCGTGTTTTGCGGCGCTGCCGGAGGGGACGAGGGAGCAGAGCATTCTGGTGGGAGATTCGCTGACCAGCGATATGCAGGGAGCCAACAATGCGGGTATTACTGCCTGCTGGTTTAACCCGAAAGGGCGTAAAAAGGATGTCGAGGTGCGGATTGACTATGAGATACGGCATCTGAGGGAGCTGCCGGCCATTCTTGGCGTTGGAGAGGATCCGGCAGGGTAACGGCGTCAGGCAGAAGCGGTACACAGGGCAAAAATTCAGCCCGGGACGTTGCTTTGGCAAAGTCCGTAATGAACATTCAGGAGTTTTGCATGGCAAAAAGCGGTAATCAGAAGTTAAAACTATTATATCTGGTAAAGATCCTGACGGAGCAGTCCGATGAGGAGCACTGTCTGGGGGCGCAGGCGCTGATCGATGGTCTGGCGGAATACGGTATCAGGGCGGAGCGCAAGAGCATCTATGACGACATCGCGCAGTTGATCGGGTTCGGGTATGACATCGTGCTGGTCAAGGCGAAGACGGGCGGCGGTTATTATCTGGCCGGACGGGAATTTGAGCTGGCGGAGTTGAAGCTGCTGGTGGAGACGGTACAGGCTTCACGGTTCCTTACGGTGAAGAAGTCGAGGGAGCTGATCGGCAAGATCGAGAAGCTGGCGTCGAAAGCGGAGGCCGGACAGCTGCAGCGGCAGGTCTATGTGGCCAACCGGGTCAAGACGGCCAATGAAAGTATCTATTACATAGTGGATGATATCCACCGGGCGATTCAGGACAATGAGCAGATCTCGTTCCAGTATCTGGAGTGGAATCTGGAGAAGGAGCTGGTGCCGCGCAAGGACGGTAAGCTCTATCGGATCAGTCCCTGGGCGCTGACCTGTAAAGACGAGAATTATTACCTGATAGGCCATGACGGGGAGAGTGATACGATCAAGCATTTTCGTGTTGATAAGATGGGACAGATCCGCGTGCTGGCCGGTGTGGGACGGCAGGGGGCGGCGCTTTTTGAGCGGTTTGACATCGCCGCCTACGCCAACAAGACCTTCGGCATGTTCGGAGGCCGGGAGGAGATCGTCACGCTGGAATTTGAAAACCGGTTTATCGGTGTCGTTATGGATCGCTTCGGGAAGGAAGTACCTGTGAGGAGACGGGAGGAAGAACGCTTCTCCGTGCGGGTGCAGGTGGCCCTCAGCGGACCGTTTTACGGGTGGCTGACGGGGCTTGGCACAGGCGCCAGAATCCTGGCGCCCGCGGAGGTGGTGGAAGAGTACAGGGCACATCTTACAAAGGTG
>VSOD01000104.1 GCA_009774655.1 Lachnospiraceae bacterium | reverse complement strand
TTTATATGCAATGGCTTTATCTTTTCCTGAATAGTAGGAAAAATAAAATTTCTTTGTAATGCCCGCAGCAGTTTTTGCTATCTCCCAGATTTCTTTCGGCGTCCCTTCTAATATTTCATCAATAAGCGCTTCTCCGACCACTTCCTTCTGCGGCGCTGACGCATAGAAGATGATTCGATCTACACCATCTTTCGGTCTGCTTTTTCGGAATTCGTATTGTTTTTTCCCCTCAAGTATCACCTTCGCATACTTAGGCTTAATTGATAATAACATTGCCGACATCTACTTTGCCCTCCCGCAGAATTTTCTCGAACTGGCTCCTTGTATAACGGAAATTCATGGGATGGGTTCCAGGCCAACAATCATTGCTTTTCAGCCACATCCAGTTTACATTATTCCCTGCGCCAAAATACCCATAATACAACAACTCAATCAGTGTTAGAGAAGCCCAGGTATCATATTTTTCCTTCAATTCATCTTCATTATAGACAGATTTATTGCCGACCATGCGCAAGAACTGGTCATAAGAATATTGCGCACGTCCATTTACTTTTATTTTTTCGATTCGTGTTGCCACACAATAAGTAGTAATGACGGATTTATACCCCGGACGGCCACCGGTTCCGGTGTATTTTCTGTATACCAAAACAGGCTCTCCAACTTTGAAAGCCAGACTGTAAGGTTTGCCTATGTATACTTTTTTCAGCCCATTTGCCACGCTAATATCAACCCGCTCCTGCAAAGTATTAGCGAGGTCAGAAGAAGCGAACATGGTGTCGTGATACTCCATATCAATGGCAAGGCATCCAGCGTGTTGGACCTGACCGCTAAGAAAAGGGAATGATTTACAGGGGTCACTGAAATCAAGATTCCTTCGATCTTTGATATATACCCGCTCACCATTCAGGTTGTTTCCGACATGGATAAAGCCGTACTTCTCCAGAAGAAGTATCAAACTGATGTGTTTATCAAAAACAGTCACATAAATTTCATTGATGCCCAAATCTCTCCATTGCCACAAAGTTAGACCAAGAGCTCCCTCACCAATCCTTTGATTCCGATAACGCTCATCAATTTTGATTGTTGTGATTTTAAGACGAGCAGTCTTCGGCAAAACGCTACCGTTTGCCAAATTGATCTCCTCAGCTTCATTCGGCTTTAGGTTTACAAAAGCTCCTACACCCTGGTCATCTTCAAATATCAGCGCCCGTTTCCCATCAGCGGCTTTTGCCGCGAACCATTGCACAAAACCAGTGCTTGATGAAGTGCCGGGGTAATCTGCTTTCAAGGAATCGAAAAAGGGATCATTGAGATTGATCTCGGAAAATCGCTTGCGTTCAAATTTACCCGCCATAATCGGCCCCTCCTCAAAGTGATTTTATGAAGTCAATTGCCCGCATAAGGTCTTTAGCGCCCTCGGAAACAAAAAGCTTCGCATTAATGTCTCTGGCAACTTCATCTGCGTATAGCCGTTCTTCCCGCTGAAAGTATTCAATGCTCTCTACAGCAACCTCAATTCCATCGCGCTTTCTTCTCCGGGACGCTATGATTTCTGGATTTTCGGTTAGCAACACAATAGCATCCGGTTTGAGCATAGCAAAAGTACCATAAGGAATACGTTGCACTTCGCCCGATGCATTCAGCAGGCAGAAGTGTCCATCCAAAATAAAATTCTGGCACAACGTTCTGAGCTCGTCCACGGCCCAAAGAAGGAACTGCTGATTTTCATCTATGTCAGGAATGAGCTTATTCTTTGCAAATTCTGAACGCTTTTTTGTTGCAATCAGGGCGCTGGCCGAATAGGTTTCGATGCCCACAGAATCTTTCACAAGGTTGCAAAAATATGATTTTCCTACACCATGAACACCACTCACAAAAATCATGCATCTATCTCTCCTTTGCAAAGAGCCATAACGACTTTCAGATTTATTATAACAGATTAAGATAAGAAATTCAATAGATAACAGAATTTCCTCCTGCAATCGCAGGAGGAAATCTTGCGTTTAGGGATTAGTCGTGTTATAATAAGCAGCAGAAATCTTCAAATCGACACATTCCCAGAAAAGGGAGGTTCATTCATGGCTATCAGTTACAAGAAATTATGGAAACTGTTGATTGACAAGGATATGAAGAAAAAAGACTTGCAACAATTAGCTGGGATAAGTGCGGCATCCGTTACAAAACTCGGCAAAAATGAAAATGTAAATACAGAAATCATTGAAAAAATTTGCACAGCCCTAAGGTGTGATGTCTGTGATATTATGGAAATGGTAGAGGAACAGTGAATCAATTTTACAGTATACGAGTTTTGAAACAACGATAAATCTGCTGTAAGCCGAAGGACGCCAATCTCCGTGAGAAGGGAATAAAGACATATGGACAATCAAATTCACAATACAATCGTAAGTTTTATATGGGGAATTGCGGATGATTGCCTGCGCGATGTGTATGTGCGCGGAAAATATCGTGATGTCATTTTACCGATGACGGTAATCCGTCGCTTGGATGCCATGCTGGAGGACAGCAAAGAGGCTGTTCTTGATATGAAGAAGAAGCTGGATGAAGCCAGAATCGATAATCAGTGGCCGGCGCTGTGCAATGTGGCCGGGCAGGCATTCTGTAACGCTTCTCCGTTCCGCCTGCGCGATCTCACCAGCCGCGCTAAGAAGCAAACGCTAAAGGCCGATTTTGAGGCATACCTGGACGGTTTCTCCCCTAATGTGCAGGAGATTTTGGAGAAGTTCAGGTTCCGCAATCAGATTGACACGATGATTGAGGCGGATATTCTGGGGGCGGTGATTGAGAAATTTATTTCGCCGGATATTAACCTCTCTCCGAAGCCAATTTATAAGGACGATGCTCAGACTATGGTGAGGCATCTTGGGCTGGACAACCATGGCATGGGTACGATTTTTGAGGAACTGATCCGCAAGTTCAATGAGGAAAACAACGAGGAGGCTGGGGAACACTGGACGCCCCGCGATGTCGTTGAACTGATGGCTGACCTTGTGTTTATGCCCATCGCCGACCAAATCAAAGATGCTACCTATTCCTGCTATGACGGAGCCTGCGGGACAGGCGGTATGCTTACTGTTGCGCAGGACAGGCTTCTGGCGATTGCCCAGAAACTGGAAAAGAATGTGTCTATTCATTTGTTTGGGCAGGAAGTGAACCCCGAAACATATGCAATCTGTAAGGCGGATATGCTGCTCAAAGGTGATGGGGAACAGGCAGAGCATATCAGTTATGGTTCTACGCTTTCCTTGGACGGAAACGCCACAAGGCAGTTTGATTTCATGCTGTCCAATCCGCCTTACGGGAAAAGCTGGAAGGTTGACGCAGAGAAGATGGGCGGTAAAAAAGAGATTCTGGATACCCGATTTAATGCCTATCTTGAAGGCGGCGAACAGATGGCCATGATCCCTCGGACAAGCGATGGTCAACTGCTGTTCCTTTTGAACAATGTGGCAAAAATGAAAAAGGATACTTCGCTGGGTAGCCGCATTGCCGAGGTACATAACGGCTCGTCCATTTTCACGGGGGACGCCGGCAGTGGGGAAAGCAACGCCCGCCGCTATCTGATTGAAAACGACTTGGTTGAGGCTATCATCGCACTGCCGGAGAATATGTTCTACAACACAGGAATTGGGACATTCATCTGGATTCTGTCCAATCAGAAAGAGGAACGCCGCAAAGGGAAAATTCAACTGATTGACGCGACCGCCATGAAATCCCCACTCCGTAAAAATATGGGCAAGAAGAATTGCGAAGTTACATCGGAAATCCGAAGTGAAATCGTCCGCATTTTTATGGAGATGGAGCAAAGCGAAGTCAGCATGATTTTTGATAACGAGGAGTTCGGCTACTGGTCTGTCACAGTGGAGCGGCCTTTGCGCCTGCGCATATATCCTGACAGAGAAATTCCGGCCAGTTTGTTTAAGAAAGCGGATGAGCTTGCGGCGGTGCAAAGTGCTGTTGCCGAGGCCGCAAAAACCGCTCCTCTGGATGATTGGACAGCATTTGCCAAAGCCACAAAGCTGAAAGCCGCTACCTTGAAGAAAATCCGGTGCTTCATTACGGAGAAAGACTCGTCTGCACAGGCCATTGAAGGGGAACCGGATGTTGATTTGCGGGATACCGAAAATGTTCCGTTTACCTATGAGGACGGCATTAATGCCTTTATACAAAATGAGGTGTTGCCCTATGCTCCCGATACCTATGTAGACGAAAAGAAAACGCAGATTGGCTATGAGATCAGTTTTACCAAGTATTTCTATAAGCCGGTGGAACTGCGCCCTATGGAGGAGATTTTGGAGAGCCTGAAAGCCCTTGAACAGGAAGCGGACGGTATGATGGCAGAGATTATTGAGAGGTTAGCCATATGAGGAAAAACAAGCAAAATGTGGCGTGGTATGGCAAACTGCCGCCAAATTGGAGAGAGCAGCGCATAAAAACGATATTTATGTTAAAAGATGTGAGAAGCTATCTTCCCTTAGAAGAAGTCAACCTAATCTCTGTCTATTCCAAGATTGGCGTTGTACAGCACTCGGACATTGAACACACAACTGGTAATAAGGCACGCAATGCAAATGGATACAAGGTTGTAAATACCGATGATATTATCGTAAACATATTACTTTGTTGGATGGGGGCAATAGGTCGTTCGGAGTATAATGGCGTAACAAGTCCTGCGTACGATGTGTACTCACCAAGGGAAAATATAAATTCAAAATACTATCATTATCTGTTTAGACTGCCTATTTTCTCTGGAGAGTGCTATAAAGTTGGAAAAGGAATTATGTCAATGAGGTGGAGAACTTATTCTCCACAGTTTACCAATATTGTGGTTCCAGTACCGCCCCGCCCTGAACAGGATTGGATTGTGCGGTTTTTGGATTGGAAGGTTTCGAGTATCAATAGGCTGATTTCAATCAAGAAAAAACAACTTGTAACTATTCAAGAGCTTATTAATAAACAGTTTCAGCACATTTCATCAGATTCGACACAACAATTAAGACTAAAACATCTTGTTTCACTTTGTAATGATTTTATTGAGATTTCTCCGTCCCAATATTATATGAAAACAGGTATGTATAATAGGGGGCGCGGAATTTTTCGCAGAGAAGCCGTACTTGGCGAAGATATGGGAGATTCTTTGTTTCAAAAAATACAGTCTGGCTGTGTGATGATAAGCGGTCAGTTTGCTTGGGAGGCCGCAGCCTATGTAACTACTGAGGAAGATGAAGCTGGTGTAGCCTCTCATCGATATTACTTGTTAACATCAAAAAGACAAGTTCCATCTGAGTATATATGGTGTTTCTTATTGTCAGATTATGGGAAGATGCAAATGAGATTGTGCTCTCATGGCTCCGCCGGTCGGAACCGCCCTCTTAATATTAAGGAACTACTGAATGTATATATCCCTATTCCACAGCTGGATTCACAGCTGGATGCACTTGTTCAGAATGTTCAAGTTTTAATGAAACTGAGAAAAAATCTATTGTTGCAAGAGCACATACTAACTGACTTACGCAATCGACTTATCTCGGATGTTGTTACAGGTAAAATTGATGCCAGTGGTGTTGAAATTCCCGAATATGAAGTCGAGGCCATTGAGGGCGAGGACGCTGACGGTGAGGATGACAGAGATATGGGCGATGTGTCCGAAGATGAGGAGAAATGAAATATGAGCAAGGTCGATAGACAGCATTTTTGGAATTTATTGTGCAATACACATGACAATTTACCTCAAAGTGTGAATGCGTTAACATCTGCTGCTCCGTATCCGGAAACACTATGCCGTTATCGTAGCGTCAATGAAAATTCCTTGAAGCAGTTACAAGATAATATATTGTGGTTTTCTTCAGCGGACTATTATGATGACCCCTTTGATACATACTTCCAAATCAATACAGACAGATTTAAGGATATATATGATTGCATAAGGCCAATTTTTGATGCGGACAATACATCTTTAGATGGCCATATTGATACAATGGCAACCTTATTTGGCATTGTCCCCGACACATTTAAGGCTGGCCTATCTAATACGACACCAGACTTTCAAAAAATGGACAGGCTACTAAAAGACATGAGAGAAGCAGTCAGACGCACACTGTTTTCAATTTGTTTTTGTGAGAATCCATTGAATGAAACACTTTGGATAAAGTATGCCAAGAATTACCATGGTTTTGTTCTCATATACGATTTCAGCCAAAGAGAAACGGTTATATGCGGAACAGAGGAAAAATGCAGAAATTGTAATACGGCATATATAGAAATGCCCTTTATATATCCTGTTTATTACTCGAACTCTCGATATGATGCCACGAATTATGCACTGTCATTATATGTAGTTGATATGGCATTAGGCAAAGGAATAAATATTCCGCAGAGTACGATAGATTTAATTATGGCTCAAAATATGTGGGAAGCAGAGCGTGTGACTTTAATAAAGAAGAAATGCCATGAAAATGATGAGGAGTGGAGAATGATTAGACCACGAATGCACGGGATGAGAACATTTATAAAAGCTAGGCCCCAAAAAATTATTCTCGGTTTGCGTATGCCTGAATATGAAAGAAGATTGGTCATCTCTGCAGCAAAAGTCGCAGGCATTCAAGAAATACACGAAATGTATATAAATGATTCAGATGAACTGGATAGCAGGCCAATAAACTATATAAAGTGACCAGGAAAGGAACAGCTTTGGATGAATAATGGTGAATTAGTTCTCTATGAGGACATCTACTCCGAAATAAAAGAAACCCTCCTGTTGTCACGCAATCAAGCATACAGCGCAGTCAATTTTGCGATGGTACAAGCCTACTGGCAGATTGGGCGCATCATCGTAGAACATGAGCAAAACGGCAATGTGCGGGCTTATTATGGAAAAGCTGTTTTGCAGGAGTTGTCCAGCCGTTTGACCAAGGACTTCGGCAAGGGCTTTTCTGTGCGGACGTTGCAGCAGATGAAGAAATTTTATGTCACATTCCCAAATACGAACGCACTGCGTTCGCAATTGACCTGGACGCACTACCGCCTTTTGCTGTCGGTAGAAAATGAGCAGGCAAGGCAATGGTATATGGACGAGGCAATCGCTTCCGCATGGTCGAGCCGCCAACTGGAAAGGCAGATTTCCACTCTATATTATGAGCGGCTTCTTGCAAGCAGAGAACAGGTACCTGTAAGGGCCGAAGCTGCTGAACTTACAGCGCCTTTAGCTGCGGAAAACTTTATTAAAGACCCATATGTATTGGAATTTCTTAATCTGAAAGATTACCCGTCCCTGCGGGAGTCTGATTTGGAACAGGCATTGATTGATAAATTGCAGGAATTTCTGTTGGAGTTGGGACGTGGTTTCTGTTTTGTAGCCAGACAGAAGCTGATGCGTTATGAAGATGAAGATTTTTACCTTGACCTTGTATTTTACCACAGTATCCTAAAATGCCATGTGCTGATCGACTTAAAAATCGGGAAATTGACCCACAGCGACATCGGCCAGATGGACAGCTACATCCGAATGTTTGATGCGTTATATAAAAATGGAGATGACAATCCTACTATAGGCATCATACTGTGTTCTCAGAAGAATGAGGCAATCGTCAAATACTCTGTTTTGAACGATGCTCAACAAGTTTTTGCTTCGCGTTATCGTTTTGCATTACCCACTGCTGAAGAATTACAGCGTGAAATCGAAGCCGAGCGCAAGCGGATTGAAGAACAGGAGGGCTGAGTATGGCCTTTACAAATACAAAAGAAAGCGGTTTGGAGGCCCTCATTGTAAAATGGCTGGTTGAGCAGAACGGTTATGAAGAAGGGACTAACGCTGATTATAATAAAGAATATGCGATTGATGAAACCCGCCTTTTTCGATTTTTGCAGGATACCCAGCCCTCACAGATGAGTAAACTGGGTGTGTTCCAGTCCGAGCAGAAAAAGCGTCAGTTTCTGAACCGCCTCCAGGGTGAGTTGGTCAAACGCGGTATTGTAGATGTTCTGCGCAATGGCATCAAGATATATCCGGTCGATCTCATCATGTTCTATCTCACACCGACCGAAAACAACGAAAAAGCGAGGGAGATGTTCCGGAAAAATATTTTCAGCGTGACGCGCCAGCTCCGCTATTCTCAGGATGCTGGTAAACTGGCCCTTGACCTGTGCTTATTCATCAATGGATTGCCTGTCATCACCTTTGAACTCAAGAACCAGCTTACGAAGCAAAATGTGGATGATGCTGTCCAGCAGTACAAGGATGATCGCGATCCGCGAGAGATGTTGTTCCAGTTCAAACGCTGCATGGTGCATCTGGCCGTGGATGACGCCCGTATCAAATTCTGCACTCGTCTTGCGGGCAAAGACAGTTGGTTCCTGCCTTTCGATAAGGGGTATAACGATGGAGCAGGCAATCCGCCGAATCCCAATGGCTTGATGACCGACTATCTGTGGAAAGACATTCTTACAAAAGAAAAACTGACGCTGATTATTGAGAACTATGCACAGGTCGTTATTGAGGTGGATGAGAATACCAAGAAGAAAAAGGAGAAGCAGATTTTTCCACGGTATCATCAGCTGGATGTAGTTACAAAACTTCTTAGCGATGTGCGGGAAAACGGTGTCGGGCATAGATACCTGATCCAGCACAGCGCGGGAAGCGGCAAATCCAACTCTATCGCATGGCTTGCGCATCAATTGATTGGACTTGAGCAGAATGGGCGTCCGATGCTGGACTCTGTTATTGTAGTCACTGACCGCCGTATCCTCGACAAGCAGATCAGGGACACCATCAAACAATTCATGCAGGTAAGCAATACCGTGGCATGGGCGGAGCACTCTGGCGACCTTACAAAAGCTATCACGGACGGAAAGCGCATCATCGTTACCACGATTGAAAAGTTCCCATACATTGTTCCACAGATTGGAGCCGATCACAAAGAGAATCGTTTCGCCATTATCATTGATGAGGCGCACTCAGGGCAGAGTGGTCGCAACTCCGCACAGATGAATCTTGCCCTCTCCGGACTCGCCTCAGATGATGAGATGGACAACGAGGATAAAATCAACGCTATGATGGAAGGGCGTAAACTGCTGAATAATGCTAGCTATTTTGCCTTTACGGCCACACCGAAGAATAAGACATTAGAGACTTTCGGCATACTTGTTGTGGATGAATACGGAACTCCTATATTGAATGACAAGGGCGAATTGCAGCATAAGCCATTTCACGTCTACACGATGAAGCAAGCTATCCAGGAGGGATTCATCTTGGATGTATTGCGGAATTACACACCTATCGACAGTTTCTACAGACTAATGAAGACTGTCGAGGACGATCCGATGTTTGACAAAAAGCGCGCCCAGAAGAAACTCCGTAATTTTGTGGAGAGCGACAGCTATACCATAGCGAAGAAGGCCGCTATGATGGTTGACCACTTCCATGAACAGGTTATCGCTAAGGGAAAAGTTGGCGGGCAGGCCCGCGCTATGGTTGTGACTGCCAGTATTCCGCGATGCATCGAATATTATTATGCGATCAACAAGTGTCTTTCTGAAAGACACAGCCCCTATAAAACTATTATTGCTTTCTCTGGTGAGTGTAAGTACAACGGTCAGGAACAGCCGTTGACCTCGGCAGGCATGAATGGATTCCCGGATTCTAAGATACCAAAGACCTTTAAGGCGGATCCGTATCGCATCCTGATTGTTGCGGATATGTTTCAGACCGGCTTTGATGAACCCCTGCTTCACACGATGTATGTGGATAAGATGCTCTATGACATCAAAGCGGTACAGACCCTTTCAAGGCTGAACCGTTGTCATCCAAAGAAGTACGACACCTTCGTTTTGGATTTCGCTAATAAACCGGAAATTATTGAAGAGTCCTTCTCCCGCTACTATCGTACCACGATTTTGTCCGGCGAGACTGACCCCAACAAACTCTATGATCTTGTGGCAACGATGGAAGGGGATCAGGTATATTCTGGCGATGATGTAGAACACCTGGTTAACCTGTATTTGAATGGCGCAGACCGTGATAAGCTTGATCCTACGCTGGACGCCTGCACAGCGATTTATATGCAGCTGGAAACGGACGACCAAATCAAGTTCAAAAGCGCGGCAAAAGCGTTCTGCCGTACATATGGATTCCTCGGCGCGATTCTTCCCTATGGCAATGCGGATTGGGAACGGCTTTCCATTTTCCTCAATCTGCTGATACCAAAACTGCCTTCTCCCCGCGAGGACGATTGGTCGCAGGGCATCCTTGAGGCAATCGATTTGGAAAGCTATCGCAATGAGGCGCGTGAGTCAATGTCCATCAAACTGGAAGATTCCGATTCCGAGGTTGCGCCAGTCCCCGCTGGCAAGGTCGGTCACATTATCGAGCCGGAGATGGATTTACTTTCTGTTATTCTGTCTGATTTCAACGATATGTTTGGCAATATCAACTGGAACGATGCAGATAATGTGCGCCGACAGATTCTCGAAATTCCTGCTATGGTTTCCAGGGATGAGAAATATCAGAATGCCATGAAGAACTCTGATGAACAGAGTGCAAGACTTGAAAGTGAGCGGGCTTTGCAGCAGGTCATCTTCGCTATCATGGCTGATAATATGGAATTGTTCAAACAGTTTCAGGATAATCCCTCATTCAAGAAATGGCTTTCCGATCTTGTATTTAATCTTACCTACAACAAAGAAGGAAAGCCTTATGAAGCACCACCACAGAAACATAAGTCCATCGTTTATAACTTCGAGCCACAACAGGAAGCTCAGATGGTAGCAGAGGAGCAAACGCCTTACGGAGAAAAAAGTGAATGAAACAGTATCAATCCCCCAGCTGAGCTGGGGGAATAACAGATGCAAGTGGCGGTGAACAGAGTACCAAAAA
>VSOD01000103.1 GCA_009774655.1 Lachnospiraceae bacterium | reverse complement strand
GTTGGAGGGCGTGCATGTAGAACGGAAGGATAAGGAGCTGCTTTTGCAGGTGAGCGACCTGTTCGGGACTGCGGCCATTCTGCATGACGCAAAGCATGCGGTGGACAACAAACGCTCCAGAAATGCGATCGACCGGCTTGAGAAAGTCTATCAGGTTTTGTGTGAGTATGGCGTCGAGAAATATGTTTCCTTTGACCTGGGCATGTTAAGCAAGTATAATTATTATACAGGGATCATTTTCAAAGGCTTCACTTACGGCATCGGGGACGCGATTGTAAAAGGTGGACGTTATGACGGCCTGCTGCACCGTTTTGGCAAGGATGCGCCGGCGATCGGCTTCATGATCGTGGTGGATGACCTGCTTGCGGCCATGAACAGGCAGGGAGCGGTCATCTCCGGTGTGGAAAAATGCGCAAAGCTCTACTATACGCAGGAGAATTTCCGGGAAATGCTGCGGGAAGCCAGACAGATGCGCGCGGCGGGTAAATGCGTGGAACTTTTGCCGAAAAAATAGAAACAGAGCAAAATCATGGAGGGTAGCGTGACTGAACAGATGAATGAAAACAGATATTTGACCTTCGCACTCGGCAAGGGCCGTCTCGCCAATAAGACCATGGAGCTGTTGGAAGAGATCGGAATCACCTGTGAGGAGATGAAGGATAAGGATTCCCGGAAACTGATCTTCGTGAATGAGGAACTGAAACTCAAGTTTTTCCTGGCAAAGGGGCCGGATGTGCCGACCTATGTGGAATACGGCGCCGCCGATATCGGGGTGGTCGGCAAGGATACGATCCTGGAAGAGGGCCGCAGGGTCTATGAGGTGCTCGACCTGGGGTACGGCAGATGCCGGATGTGCGTGTGCGGGCCGGAAAGCGCCGCAGAACTGCTCAGGCATCACGAGATGATCCGGGTAGCGACCAAGTATCCGAATATTGCCAAAGATTATTTTTATAATAAAAAGCATCAGACAGTGGATATTATTAAGTTGAACGGTTCCGTGGAACTGGGGCCGATCGTGCGGCTGGCGGATGTGATCGTGGATATCGTGGAGACCGGTTCCACCTTAAAAGAGAATGGGCTGAAGGTGCTGGAGGAGATCTGCCCGCTGTCCGCGCGTATGATCGTGAATCAGGTCAGTATGCAGATGGAGCCGGAGCGGATCAAGAAGCTGATCACGGATATCCGCAGGCAGTTGTCTTGAGGCACATTTCGCGAAGTGTTTGTGTCAAAGCGGACAACGTGCGCAGGGATGAAGATAACACAGGAGAAGAGGAATCTATGAAGACAATAAAACTGACGGAAGACACCAGAAAAGATATTCTGGACAGGCTGCTAAAACGAAGCCCTGATAATTATTCTGAATATGAGAAGACAGTAGCGGACATCATAACCGATGTGCGGACAAACGGTGACCGGGCGGTATTTTCCTACACGAAGAAGTTTGATCAGTGGGAGAGTCATGCCGATAACATCCGTGTGACGCAGGCAGAGATCGAGGAGGCCGTCAGGTCCATCGACAGGCCTTTCCTTGCAGTCATGAAGAAATCCGCCGCCAACATCGAGGCGTTTCACCAAAAACAGCTCCGCAACAGCTGGATCGACACGAAGCCGGACGGCAGCATTCTCGGACAGTGGATCCTGCCGCTCTCCGTATCCGGTGTCTATGTGCCGGGCGGCAAGGCGGCCTATCCGAGCAGCGTGCTGATGAATGTGATCCCGGCGAAGGTGGCGGGCGTGAAGAAGATCGTCATGACGACACCGGCGGGGGCGGACGGAAAAGTGAATCCGGGTACACTGGCGGCGGCCAGCATCGCGGGCGTGGATGAGATCTATAAGGTCGGCGGGGCGCAGGCCATCGCTGCTATGGCTTTCGGTACGGAGAGTATCCCGAAGGTAGATAAGATCACAGGCCCCGGCAATATCTTCGTTGCGCTTGCGAAGAAGGCCTGCTTCGGCTATGTCAGTATAGATTCCATCGCCGGTCCCAGTGAGATTCTGGTCATTGCGGACGAGACGGCCAATCCCCGTTATGTGGCGGCGGACCTGCTTTCCCAGGCGGAACACGACGAGCTGGCAAGCGCGATTCTGATCACCACGGACGAGAAGCTGGCGGCGGAAGTAGGGCGGCAGATCGAAGGCTTTTTGCAGGAGCTGTCCCGGACGGAGATCATACGCAGGTCACTGGACAATTACGGCTATATTCTGGTGGCGGATTCCATGGACGATGCGTTGGAAACGGCCAACGCCATCGCTTCGGAGCATCTGGAGATCCTGACCAGAGATCCTTATGCGGTGATGACAAAGATCGAGAATGCAGGCGCCATTTTCCTCGGAGCGTATTCTTCCGAACCGCTGGGCGATTACTATGCGGGGCCGAACCATATCCTGCCCACAAACGGCACGGCGAAGTTCTTTTCCCCGCTGAATGTGGACGACTTCATGAAGAAGACGAGCCTGATTTCCTATTCGAGGGAGGCGCTTATGAAAGTACATCAGGATATTGAGCTTTTTGCCGAGCGGGAAGGGCTTACCGCCCATGCCAATTCTATCCGCGTGCGGTTTGAAGACGGGATATAGCCCACGGTTGGAACAGGCAAACAGCCTGCGGGAATGACAGCTGCAGACAGAAAAGATAAAAGAGATAAAGAGGAGACGTAACGTTATGTCTTACAAGAAATTTATCCCCTGTATATACTTATACAAAGGCAATGCCGTCAAGGGTTTCCGGGACAGTACGATCATTGATACGAACCCGGCGGCACTGGCCAGATTTTACGGCGACAATAACGCGGATGAACTGATCGTCTATGATATGTCCGACAGCGATGCGGAGCATGAGGAAGCGCTCGACATGATCAAGGCCATCTGCAATGAGGCCGAGATACCCGTGACCGGAGCGGGTAATGTGAAGCGCATGGAAGATATTAAGAAGCTGCTCTATGCGGGCTGTAAGAAGGCGGCGTTGAACTACTCGAGACAGGACAACGTGGATATCACGGAGGAAGTCTCTCTTAAGTTCGGCCGTGATAAGATCGTGGCCTGCGTGACGGAAGCCGATACGATCACCGATAATGAGGCGCTTTTGGAAGCATATGTATCGGAGCTTATCCTGGTGCGGGAGAAGGAGATCAAAGATGTGCTTGCCGTGTCCAGATTCCCGGTTATCGTCTCGATTCCGGAAGTCTCTCTCGACAAGCTGCTGGAGCTTTTGGAAAAAGACAATATCTGCGGTATATCGGGTCATGCGATCAACGAGAACGCCAGAGAGCTGTTGGCGATCAAGGCGCTGTGCCAGAGTAACGGCATTGCGGTCAGCACCTTCGATGCGGCGGTCAGGTGGGACGAGTTTAAGTTGAATTCCGACGGGCATGTGCCGGTGATCGTACAGGATTACAAGACGGACGAAGTGCTGATGATGGCCTATATGAATGAGGAAGCGTACCGCATGACGCTTAAGACCGGCAGGATGACTTACTACAGCAGGAGCCGGCAGGAGCTGTGGATCAAGGGCGAGACGAGCGGGCATTATCAATATGTGAAATCGCTGACGGCGGACTGCGATATGGATACCATCCTTGCCAGAGTGTCCCAGATCGGCGCCGCCTGCCATACCGGTTCACATTCCTGCTTCTTTCACGAGATCATAGGCAGGGAGTACGAAGAAGCCAACCCGCTGCGGGTGTTTGAACAGGTATTCGATGTGATCAAGGACAGAAAAGAGCATCCGAAGGAAGGCTCCTACACGAATTATCTGTTCGAAAAGGGTCTCGACAAGATCTTGAAGAAGCTGGGAGAGGAAGCGACGGAGATCGTGATCGCCGCCAAGAATCCGAATGCCAACGAGGTAAAATACGAGATATCCGATTTCCTGTATCATATGATGGTGCTGATGGCGGAGAAAAACATTACCTGGGAAGAGATCACGACGGAACTGGCGCAGCGGTGATGCGGCCTTACCTGTTTTATGTTCGGACTTCTTTTTTTCCTGTACCGGTCATAGAATGTACCAACAGACATACAGGATAGGCAGTAGAGAATGGATCACAAAGTTCCTTTGGAAAAGAAAATGCAGCTGGCGCAGTATATTCGGGAGGAAAATCTGGGAAACCGCATGAAGATCAGGCAGAGGGAGCGGATTTTGTACGGGACGGATACACAGCTGCCGCTTTTTGATAAGGGCAGGCTGCAGCAGGCAATGCCCGGTGACAACGGCCCGCAGACGCCGGAACAGGAGGGGATGGCGCCGCTGTTTTCCACCAATACCTTCCGATACCGGATGATCCTGGCGGTTCTTCTGTTCGTGGGGTTTCTGCTCTGCGATACAAGAGACGGCAGGATCGGCACCTACACGACGAATGAAGTCCATGAGATGATCGTAGCGGATACGTTTCATTTGTACGACGGAGAGGGAAACGAGACGATGGAAGGGCTGGCGGCGCTGTTTGAACTGGATTGAAAGGAAAGATATGAGAAAAACAGCTCTGAGCGAAGAGATATTACTGCAGGTCGAGAAACCTGCCAGATATATCGGCAATGAAGTTAACAGTGTGGTAAAGAACCGGGAAGACGTGGCGGTCCGTTTCGCCATGTGCTTTCCGGATGTGTATGAGATCGGCATGTCGCATCTGGGAATTCAGATTCTGTACAGTATGTTTAATTCCTGGGAAGATGTGTGGTGTGAGCGGGTCTATTCTCCATGGACGGACCTGGACCGGATTATGCGGGAGCAGAAGATCCCGCTTTTCGGGCTGGAGTCCCAGGAGCCGGTAAAAGAGATGGATTTTCTGGGGATCACGCTGCAGTATGAGATGTGCTATACGAATATTCTGCAGATTCTGGAGCTTTCGCAGATTCCCCTGCTGGCGGCGGAACGGGGAGAGGACATGCCTGTGGTGATCGGCGGCGGTCCCTGTACCTACAATCCGGAGCCGATTGCAGATTTCTTCGATCTCTTCTATATCGGGGAGGGAGAGACTCAGTACCGCAGGCTTCTGGACTGGTATGTGGAGAACCGGAAACAGGGTGGAACGAGACAGGAATTCCTGCGGGGTGCGGCGCAGATTCCGGGTATTTATGTGCCGCAGTTTTATGAAGAGCTGTATCATGAGGACGGCACGATAAGCGGCCGGCGGAAATTATACGAAGAGCTGCCGGACAGAGTCCGCAAGGAGATCGTGACGGATGTATCGGATACCTATTATCCGTTAAAGCCCGTAGTGCCCTTTATCAAAGTGACGCAGGACCGGGTGGTGCTGGAGATCCAGAGGGGGTGCATCCGGGGCTGCCGTTTCTGTCAGGCGGGGCAGATCTACCGGCCGGTGCGGGAGCGGGATGCGGAAGTGCTGAAAAAGTACGCCGTGGAAATGCTGGCGAATACGGGCCATGAAGAGATCTCCTTAAGTTCCTTAAGTTCCAGCGATTATTCCCGGCTGGACGAGCTGCTGGAATTTCTGATCGGGGAATGCGGCAGAAAGCATATCAATATCTCCCTGCCTTCGCTGCGTATCGATGCTTTTTCTTTAGATGTGATGAGCAAGGTGCAGGATGTGAAGAAGAGCAGCCTCACTTTTGCGCCGGAGGCGGGCAGCCAGAGACTGCGGGATGTGATCAACAAGGGATTGACCGAAGAAGTCATTCTAAAAGGCGCAGCGCTGGCATTCGAAGGCGGCTGGACGCGGGTCAAGCTGTACTTTATGCTGGGGCTTCCTACCGAGACAGAAGAAGATATCAGAGGGATCGGCGAGCTTTCCAATAAGATCGCAGCCACCTTTTTTGAGACAGTGCCGAAGGACAGGCGTGTGAACGGCAAAGTACAGATTGTCACCAGCACTTCTTTTTTCATTCCCAAGCCTTTTACCCCCTTCCAGTGGGCATCCATGTGCACGAAGGAGGAATTTCTGGAAAAGGCCTGTCAGACGAAAAAGGGGATCATGGAGCAGTTGAACCAGAAGAGCATCAAATACAACTGGCATGAGGCGGACGTGAGTGTGCTGGAGGGCGTGTTTGCCCGGGGCGACCGCAGGATCGCGCAGGTGATCCTTGCGGCTTACAGGCGGGGCTGTCTGTTTGACTCCTGGAGCGAATATTTTAAGAACGACGTGTGGCTGCAGTGTTTCGAAGACTGTGGCGTGGATATCGGTTTCTATACGACGAGAGAACGGGCGGACGATGAAATATTCCCCTGGGATTTCATCGACTGCGGCGTCACCAGACAATTCCTCTTAAGGGAATGGAAGAAAGCGCAGGAAGGCGTCGTGTCCCCGAACTGCCAGACGCAGTGCCAGGGGTGCGGGGCGGGCACTTTCCAGTGTGGGATCTGTCCGACGGCTTCCTGAAATCAGACGAGAGCTTAACATAGTGAAAGGCTATTTATGCATGAAGATAAGAATTAAATTTTCCAAATATGGAACGATGAAATATATCGGGCATCTGGATATGATGCGCTTTTTTCAGAAAGCGATCCGGCGTGCCGGGATTGACGTAAAATATTCGGAAGGGTTCAGCCCCCATCAGATCATGTCTTTTGCGGCGCCGCTGGGAGTCGGGATGGAGAGCCGCGGGGAATATATGGACATCGAGGTGCTTTCCATGACCACCGCGCAGGAGATGAAAGAGGCGCTTAACCGGGTGATGGTGGAGGGGGTGGAGATCCTTTCCGTAAGTATTCTGCCGGATCATGCCAAAAACGCCATGGCCAGTGTAGCGGCGGCTTCCTACCTGCTGCAGAAGAAAGAAGGCGATTACCCGGTGGACGGGCTGAACGGAAAGTTGGCGGCTTTTCTGGCGCAGGAGACGATTCCCTACACGAAGGAGACGAAAAAGGGCGTGGCGGAGCTGAATCTGAAGGAAGGGATTTATGAACTGGAGGCCGAAAACGGCAGTGCCATCCGTATGCTGGTAAATGCCAGCAGCAGCGGCAATATCAAGCCGGGGATGGTCATGGAGGCATTCAGCGCCTTTGCCGGGGTGGAGATTCCACCAAGTGCATACCGGATCATAAAACTGGAAACCTACATGGATCCTGCAGCCAATGACAAAGACCGGCAGGGCAGTCATAGATGGATTCCTTTGGACGCAGTCCGTGAAAAGTAACTTTTTGGTTGATTTTTAACAAAAACCATTGACATTCCACCTTGTGTAAGGCTTATTCTGACAGTGTAAACAGTGTAAGGCGAAGAAATGAGGCTGTCTTTCGACAGGCCAATAGCTGACAAAGCCGGTGAGGTATTCAGGAACCTGGAAAAGAAAGTGTGGGGAGGCGGATTCGATGAAGATCAATGAAGTGGAACAACAGGCTGGTATCACCAAGCGAAACATCCGCTTCTATGAACAGCAGGGACTTTTGTCTCCAAAGCGTAACGGTGAGAACGGGTATCGTGATTATTCGGAAGAGGATGTAGCGGAATTGAAGAAGATCAAACTTCTCAGAAAGCTGTCTCTGCCCATCGAAGAGATCCGTAAGATCCAGAGCGGAGCACTTGTTCTGGAAGACGCCCTGATGCGTCAGGTCATCGTACTGGAGCGGGAAAAGACGGATCTGGAGGCGATGTCCAGACTCTGCCGCAGCCTCAGCGAGGAGCGCTGTCAGTATCTTACCCTTTTGCCTGAACAATATTTGGAAAGGATGGTAGAAATGGAAAAAGACGGAACAAGATTTTCAAATGTGGATAAGCAGGATGTGATCCGCAGAAAGCGCGGTTCTATTCTGGCGGCGGCAGTTTTTATTTTGATCATGGTATTCCTGATCATGATCTTCATCTGGGGCTTTCTGGAGGATCCGATCCCGATGTGGATGGTATGTGGTTTTGTTATGATCCCCGTAGCGTTTATTCTGGGGGTAATCATATCGCTGGTGCAGCGAATCAAAGAGATTGAAGGAGGAGAAGAAGATGTTGCTCGTAAATACTGATTATATTTCAGGAAAGGAACTGGAAACCCTGGGGGTCGTGAAGGGGAATATCGTGCAGACGAAGAACTTCGGCAAGGACTTTATGGCCGGCATTAAGACCCTGGTGGGCGGTGAGATCACGCAGTATACGGAGATGCTCAACCAGGCAAGACAGATCGCCGTGAAGCGTATGGTAGACGAGGCCCAGGCCATGGGTGCGGACGCCATCGTCAATGTCCGGTATGCCTCTGCATCCGTGATGCAGGGAGCGGCGGAAGTGATCGCCTACGGTACTGCTGTAAAGTACAAATAAACATTGCGTTAGAAACGTTTTTGAGAAGTGTTTGTTGAGAGACGGTATGGCTGCAGGATAAATACATGCCGTCTTTTCGTATGAAAAATATTCTCAAAAAAATATATTTTTTGTAATTATGGGTAGACATTTTTCTTTTATCTGTGTTATACTTACTGCACAAAAGAGACATACATCAACCAGCAGTCACAACAGTTACGAAAAGGCGGTGAAATAATGACAGATAATGAATTGTTGCTTGCAATATCGAGTATGATTGATCCATTGAGAGAAGATTTTAATTCTATGAAAGAAGACCTTAATTCTATGAAAAAAGATCTTAATTCTGTGAAAAATGATCTTAATTCCGTGAAAGAAGACATGCAGGAGACTAAAGAGCGTGTGAAGAAGGTCGAGCTTACCCTGGAAAACAAAGTCCTGCCCCGTTTAAACACCATAGAAGCATGCTATATTTCCACTTTTAACAGATATAAGGAACATGTGGAAACATATGATTCCATGAAACAGGATATTTATATTATCAAGAAGGTGGTAGCGGAACACAGCGAGAAGCTGCAGAAACTGGCATAGCCGTAGAATCCTGGAATACGAATTTTATAAAAGCCTGTCTGCGGCGCCACCGTTAAGCCTGCTTCCTGTACTGCATGGGCGTCATGCCGGTGGCTTTTCGGAAAGCCTGTGAAAAATAAGACTGTGACGAAAAGCCCAGCAGGTCGGAGATCTGCGCGATGGAATAGGACGTGGACTCCAGCAGGGATTTTCCTTCCTGTATTCGTTTCTGTAACAGATAGTTGATGGGAGAGAGGCCTACATATTTCGTAAAAGTGTGCGCCAGATAGTATTTGTTCATATGCGTGAGGGCCGCCAGTGAGTCCAGCGTAATAGTTTCCGAATAGTTTGCATCCAGATAGTTTTTGATCTGGGTGCATTCTCTGTTTAAGAGGCGGCTGTTGTCCGGCACGACGGACAGGCTGCCGCTTCGCAGCATAGAGATCAGCAACACCTCCAGCAGATTCTGGCAGACTGTCTCATAGTCTTCTTCCTGTCTGGAAACTTCTTCCAGCATAAGATTCAGACAGGTGCAGACGTTGGTTTTGGACACGTTATATTTGCTGACTGTTCCGGAAGGCGCCTGCGCGGATTCGCCGGATCTCGCCGCGGCGATTTTCTCAAAGGCAAAGGATAACCCTTCGATTCCCAGCACGATATAATCAAGAGGCGCTCCCGGCAGGGACTTTTCGGTGTGCTGCACGTGAGGGTTGATGATAACCATATCATTTCTCTTGACAGGAAACTCGGAGCCTTCCGCGAGAAACGCTCCCTGTCCGTTCACCACATAAAAAAGTTCACTGAAAGGATGGGAATGCAGGATACTCTGCCAGTCGCCTTCGTATTTGGATGTGGAAACATAAAGCAGTCTGGCCTGTCCGAAAGCGGACGGTTTTTCAGTTTCGATACGGTGTCTGGTATTCCCCATAAATAAATCTATTCCTTCCATGCCATTCCGGCAGATGCGTACAGGCCTGTTTTCATTCCGGTCTGCAATGAACGGACAATCTGTGCGGTTGCTGCAACTATAGCAGATTTTAGATATTTTGTCCAGCAAGATATCTAAAATTTCAAACAACAATCCGATTGATTCCGGCTGCCGGATTCTCTATACTGAACATATAGGACAGCCTGCTCCTGCTTATATGAGCGGCTGCCGGCGAAGAGTACAACAAATGGGGAGGGAGCAGGGTATGCTCCGGAATGGAGGAGAAGGATGGAAATGACAGGCAGATTGACACTACCCACAGATGTGGATATGGTGGAGGAAACGATTCGCTTGAAAAATGAACTGGGGGCGGATGCGCTGCGGGACTGCGACGGCACAACGATGCCGGAAGAGCTTTTGAGCCAGGACGGCAAGATCTATGCCACCTATTACACGACCAGAAAAGATAACGACTGGGCGATGCAGAATCCGGAGGAGGTACAGCAGGAATATCTGATCAGCGACCGCCTGACGGCAAAAGGCAGTGAGCTTCGCATCGAGCTTATGAAGGGATTCCATACCCAGCAGCTTAAGGTGAACACCATAGATTCCCCGAAGCGCTGGTGGGAAGTCATCGACAGAACGACCGGGGAAGTGGTGCCCACCGATCAATGGGAGTATGACGAGGCCACAGGGGAAGTGGTGATCGAATCGATCCCCTATCATCAGTACACGGTCAGCTTTCTGGCGTTCCTGATCTGGGATCCGGTACATATGTACAATTTTATCACCAATGACTGGAAGGATGCGCCTCACCAGCTGACTTTTGATGTCAGACAGCCCAAGACCCAGGTCTATGTGAAAGAGAAACTTAAGAAATGGTGTGAGGACAACCCGCATGTGGATGTGGTGCGCTTCACCACTTTTTTCCATCAGTTTACATTGACCTTTGATGACCAGAAGCGGGAGAAATTCGTGGAATGGTTCGGCTACAGCGCCAGCGTCAGCCCCTATATTCTGGAGCAGTTTGAAAAATGGGCGGGCTATCCCTTCCGCCCGGAATACATCGTGGACGAGGGTTACCACAACTCCATCTTCCGCAGCCCCTCGAAGCAGTTCCTGGACTTTGTGGAATTCCAGCAGATCGAGGTGAGCAAACTCGCCAAAGAGCTGGTGGATATCGTCCACAGCTACGGCAAAGAAGCAATGATGT
>VSOD01000102.1 GCA_009774655.1 Lachnospiraceae bacterium | reverse complement strand
TCCCGGGGCGGAATATCCTCGATCGTCTGGATCGCGCCGAGAGAAATCGCGTATTTCTCATTGCCGATATCAACCATCAGCGCCTGAATGATCGCCAGCGTAAGCGGAAGCCTGATGATCCAGGAACTGCCTTCTCCCAGCTTGGATTTGACTTCCACTTCACCGCTCAGGGCTTCGATCTTGGACTTCACCACGTCAAGGCCTACGCCTCTGCCGGATACGTCAGACACCACCTTGGCTGTGGAGAAGCCGGCGCTGAACAGAAGTCCGATACTCTCCTTCTCGCTCATATTCTCAGCCTGCTCCGGCGTGATGATGCCGCGCTCGATCGCTTTGTTCCTGACTGCCTGCGTGTCGATACCGTTACCGTCGTCACGCACCTCGATCACAACGTTATTACCATCCTGATAAGCATCCAGGAAAATAGATCCTACTTCCGGCTTGCCTCTCTCCCTGCGGACTTCCGCGGATTCAAGACCATGGTCTGCGGAATTACGCAAAAGGTGCATCAGCGGGTCGCCGATCTCATCCACCACGGTACGGTCAAGCTCTGTCTCTTCACCCGACATGTACAGTTCCATCTTCTTGCCCAGCTTCTTCTGCAGGTCACGTACCATACGCGGGAATTTGCTCACCGTACTCTCGATCGGCACCATTCGTACCTTCATCACGGATTCGTGCAGGGAGGTGGTCACGCTCTCCAGATATTCGATCTGCTCATTCACCGCCGTACTGGACGTGCCGGATACCGTGGCCGCGGATACGAGAGAGTTCTTGGCAATGATCAACTCGCTGACCAGATTCATCAGTGTATCCAACTTCTCTATATCAACCCTGACTGTCCTGTTTACTACCGGCTTGTTCGCCGCAGGCTTCTTCTCCTCGGCCTTCTTGGCGCTCTTAGCCGGTGCCGCGGGAGCTGCAACAGGCGCAGCCGGTGCCGCCGCATGCTCTTCCTCAGGCTTCTGCGCCACTTCTTCCTTCTGTTCTGCCGCCGGTGTCTCCTGATCCGGATCTACCACATCGCCTGTGGCTTCCTTGATCTCAGACACGTTCTTCGCTGCCTCCAGCACTTTCTCCAATGGGCTGTCGGACACCACGATCAGGCTGAAATCCCATCCGAACTTCTCATCCTCGATCTCCTGTGCCGGCGGATCGGAGACAATGATCTCCCCGTCTTCCTCAATCGCCTTGAATACCAGAAACGCTCTGGCCGCCTTCAGGATACAGCTCTCCTGAATGGTAACCGTAATACCGTATACACCCTTGCCCTGTTTCACGGCTTCTTTCAAAACAGCCCTCTCGCTGTCTCCCAGCTTGATGTCAAGCCACCTGCTGCCGCCGGCCTCGCCTGCCGGCTGCGCGGCTGCCGCTTCCTCGGAAGAACTCTCGTCGCCTTCTTTACCCTCATTCATGATATCATTCAACTGCTTGATCAAAGGCTCATTGTCATTAGTGCCCTCATCAGCGCTCTCACGTATATTTGCATTATATTCGTCCAGGGCATCCAGACACTGGAAAAGTACGTCGATCATCTCCGCTTTCACATGGATATTGCCGTTGCGAACCTCCGAGAAGACATTCTCCATGTCATGGGTCAGCGTCTGCATTCTCTTATACCCCATGGTTCCCGCCATACCCTTCAGGGAATGAGCGGCACGGAAGATTTCGTTGATCGTATCCATGTTATCCGGTTCCTGCTCCAGTAAAAGAATCTGAGTATTCAGATTCTGCAGGTGTTCACTTGTTTCATCGAGAAAAATTTCGAGATATTGACTTACGTCCATATTATTTTACCCCCACGTTCATTATAATTTCCTGTGCGATCTGCTCAAGCGGCACGATCTGATCCGTCACGCCTGCCTTTACCACACTCTTCGGCATTCCATACACCGCGCAGGTACTTTCTTCCTGTGCAATCACCTGAATCTTCTTGGCTGCCTTGAGATTCCTGATCCCCTGTGTACCGTCGGCGCCCATGCCGGTCAGTACAACGCAGACAACCTGATCATAACGGCTGTCCCGCAGAGATTCATACATATAGTTGGCACAGGGCTTCACGCCTTCTCTGGTAGGCTCATCCGAATAATGGACGATGTGCCTGCCGCCGGAATACACAATGTTCAAATGTTTACCGCCTTTGGCTATGTACACCTTACCTGCTTCCAACACATCCCCCTCGGCCGCTTCCTTGACACTGATCTGGCTTAAGGAATTGAGCCGTTCTGCGAGAGAGGCCGTGAAGCCTGCCGGCATGTGCTGTACGATGACCAACGGCGCATTCAGGTTTCCGGGCAGCTTCGGGATCACCGAATGCAGCGCCTTGGGACCGCCCGTAGAACTTGCGAGCGCTATAACTTTATTGCCCATCACGGAAGATGTGTGCCTGCCGACCAGTTCCAGCACTTTCCTGGATGTCTTCTCCGACTCCACGGATTTGGGCCTGCTCTTAAAGACAGGCAGCCTGGAATCCGCCACCACAGCCAGGATGCTCAGCATCCGGTTCTTAAAGGAATCCCCTCTGCAGTCCATGGCATTGTTGGGTTTGTGGATAAAATCCAGCGCCCCCAGATCCAGTGCATCCAACGTTGTCTTCGCGCCTTCCCTGGTATCGGTACTGGCCATCATGACTCTTACCGCAATCCTGCGGTCCTGCAGCTCTTTCAGCAGTTCCAGGCCATTCATCTGCGGCATGTTGACATCCAGCACTACGGCGTCATATGATTTCCTGCCTAACAGCTCCAGCGCTTCCACACCGTTATTCGCCCGGTCTTCCACATGAAATCTGCTGTCGCTGTTGATTATATCACAAAGGACCCTTCTCATAAGTGCAGAGTCGTCAACGACCAATATTTTTTTCATCGCAACACACCTCCCGTTTGTCTACTAATATCTTTTCTGATTTCTGAGTGTTCTGCGCTCTTCGTCGAAAATATACTTGATGATCTCTTCTCTTTCCTCTGTATCCATATTAATATACTGCACTCTGTGTTCAAACGTACCCGGACGGTTCTCCACTTCTTTCACATCCAGCACCTTGCCCACCAGATTGTACTCTTTCTCTTCCTTATCTACCTGCAGACGGTATCTGCACATGATCAGGCTCTCCTTGTCATATGCGTAATCCGCCACAAAGCGCAGTCCGCCGCCGCTGATATCCGCTATGATACTGTTCTTGAGCGGCAGCTCCGGCATCCTTTTCTCTCTTCTGCCCGCCTCCGCAAGTCGTACCTCGTCCGCCTGCAGCGGTCTGGAATCCATCTCCAGCGCACAGCTTAAACGATAGTACTCCCTCCGCTGGTACTTGCGCAGGTTGCTGGTCAGATCCATCACCAGAACGAAAACATTGCTGTCCTTATAGCGGTCCGAGATTCTTGCATAACACTGGTACAGCCCCATCTCGGTAAAAAAGTACAGGTCATATTCACCGTCAACCGGCAGTGTAACCACTCTGGACTTCTCCATCGGCATAAGCACCTCTATCTTGTCTTCCGACAGAATGTCCAGTACCTTGCTCTGGTATCCTCTGCCCGCCGTTCTGAGTGTATAACCCTCATCCATTTCATCGTCCAGTTCGGTATGCTCGATCTCCTGTAAGTCCACACGACAGCCTGGAACCACATATTTAGACAAAAGATTTGCCATATTCTCCTCCTTCTCCGGGCACTCTCATCTGCCTCAGATTGTTTCTATGTTTCATATTCTCCCTATCTCTTACCTATGATATGAGAGAAAAATGCAGCCATACCACGCTTCGTCAAATTTCTGTTCAGTTCCTTATTCATCAGCTTCGCCGCCAGCTCCTCATAGGCAAGCGTCGATCTGGCACGCGGATTCTCCAAAGATACCGGCATCTGCTGCATCACTGCCCGCGCCAGCAGCTGATCCTGGGGAATCATGCCCAGATACGTGACCGGCACTCTCAGATACCGCACCACCACCGCTTCCAGCTTGGCGAACAGTGCCTTTGCCTCTTCCTCGTCCGCCACCTTGTTGGCGATCACCTTGACCGAAGTAGTCTCACCAGAATAGCGCGGATGCCTGTTCAATGCTTTCAGTAACGAGTAGGAGTCCGTAATGGATGTAGGTTCCGGTGTCGTCACCAGCAGGATCTCCCCGCTTGCCACCAGAAATTCCAGCACTGCATCGGATATCCCCGCTCCGGTATCTATAATGATCGTATCCGCCATTTCGTCCAGCTGTACAAGATTCTGTACGATATAATTGAGATAATCCCTGCTCAGGTTTGACATACCCGCGATACCGGACCCTCCGGAAATGAAACCGACCTCCATAGGCCCCCAGGTGATGATCTCTTTGATATTCTTACCCTGATAAATTAAATCACACAAGTTATGTTTTGGCACAGCACCGAACATGATCTCTATATTCGCCAGCCCGAAATCCGCATCCAGTATGATAACCCGCTGCCCCATCTTCCTGAACTGTATCGCCAGATTGATCGCCGTGTTGGATTTCCCCACGCCACCCTTGCCGCTGGTAACGGTGATCACTCTCGCCAGAGGCCGCTGAGGCTGGTTGTTCGCTTTGATTATATTTCTTAACTGTTCCGCCTGATCCATCGGCCTTCCTCCTTAGTTTTTCCCTCCCAGCAGTTTCTTGACCGTACCCTGCGGATTAAACTCTTCGATGTCATCCGGAACATTCTGCCCGTATGTCACGTAGGAGAGCGATGCCCCTGTATACAGCTTCAGATTCAGCAGATTGCCAAGAGTGGTCGTCTCATCCAGTTTCGTAAAGATTAGTTTGAAATCTGCTATCTCTTTGTAGGAATCCGCTATGCTGATCAGGTCTCTGTATTTCGTCGTGGCACTTAATACCAGATAGACCTCTCTGTCCACCTTGCCGTCCACAGAATGAATAAAATTCCCCATGCTCTCCTTCTGGGTCGTATTCTGATGAGAATGGCCGGCCGTATCCACAAGAATATAATCATAATCCTTAAAGTCTTCCATCGCCTTCCCGATCTCCTCCACCGTATAGATGATACGGAAGGGCACTTCCAGAATATTCGCATAGATGCGCAGCTGCTCGGCGGCAGCGATACGATAGGTGTCCGCTGTCAAAAGCGCCACCTTCTTCTTCTGGTCCACCCGGAATATGGAAGCCAGCTTGGCGATGGTTGTTGTCTTGCCGACCCCTGTAGGGCCAATGAAAAATACCATCTTAATGCCGTCCGTAGCCGGTTTGATGCATTCGGGCTTGCCGAATTTGAGGATCATCTTCTGGTAGATATTGGCAAGCGCATAGTCAAAAGGCATATTCGGCTTATTGACCTGCCCGATCTCCTCAAGGATCTCTGCCGCATACTTCCCGTCCACTTCGTTGTCCAGCATGGTATCATGAAGCAGCGTCATGAACTTGTCGATTTCCGTCTCTTCCTTTTTCTTATCGTCCTTATCTTCCCGGTCCTCTTTCTCTTTGTACTTCTCCTCCGCGGGCTTCTGGAGCTGCTGCTCTAAAAGAGACTGCAGGCTGTCAAGTTTCTCCTCTATGGCGCTGCTGTCCTTCTTGATCTTCTCCTCGGGCTCCGGAGTCTCGACCGGCGCGGGAACAGGCGCAGGCGCCGGTTCCTTCTGCTGGTTGGTAGCGATCACGTTATTGATGGCCGACACGGCCGCCGTATATTTCTCGCTTTCTTCCTCCAGTGCAACCGTTACCTCCACCGTTGACGGTTTCAGGAACGCAAAGAAGCCCTTGGCCTTGACTTCCTTGACATTCATCACGACCACGCCTTCTCCCAGTTCCTTTTTCGCGTTGGCAATCGCCTCATTCTCTGTTTTTGCCGTAAATTTCTTGATTATCATTATGCTGTCACCATCCCAACAGACTGTAATTCAATATTGGATTCCACTTCATTGTACGATACAACAACCAGATCCTTATAATAATCTTCCGTAAGTTTCTTAAAGTATACCCTCACGATCGGAGAAGTTATGACGACAGGCATCTTACCCAGATCTTCCAGTTTCCTGGTCTCCACACCCACGGAATCCATAATCGCCCTCGTCTTGGCCGGATCCAGTGTCAGATAAGCGCCCTGTTCGGTCTGCTTCACGCTGCCCATGATCTCCTGCTCCAGCTTCGGATCCAGCGTCACCACGCTGGTCGTCTCGTTAGCCGGAAAGAACTTGTTGGATATTGCCCGCTTGAGGCTCTGCCTCACATACTCCGTCAGGATATCCGTATCTCTCGACGTCGCCGCATAATCGGCAAGCGTCTCGAATATGGTGAGCAGATCTCTGATGGAAATGCCTTCCCGCAGAAGATTCTGCAGTACCTTCTGTATCTCACCAAGCCCAAGCAGCTTCGGCACCAGTTCATCCACAAGAGACGGATTGGTCTCCCGCAGATTGTTGACCAGATTCTGCACATCCTGTCTGGTGAGAAGCTCTGCTATGTACTGCCTGATGATCTCAGTCAGATGCGTCGCTATGATGGACGGCGGATCTACCACGGTATAACCCATGCTCTCCGCACGCTCTCTCTGTCCTTCCGTGATCCAGATCGCCGGCAGATGGAAGGACGGCTCAAAGGTCGGAATACCCGTGATCTCCTCTTCCACATATCCGGGATTCATAGCCATATAGTGGTCGAACAGGATCTCGCCTTCACTGACCTGCACCCCTTTGATCTTGATGATATACTGGTTGGGGTTTAACTGTATGTTATCACGCAGACGGATGATCGGCACTACCGTACCAAGTTCCAGCGCGATCTGACGCCTGATCATGACTACGCGGTCTAACAGATCACCGCCCTGGTTGACATCCGCAAGAGGAATGATACCGTAACCGAACTCCAGCTCGATCGGGTCAACCTGCAGCAGAGATGTGACATTCTCCGGCTGCCGTATCTCCTCGGCTGCCGCTTCCTCCTCGTCCGCCTCGTGCTCGATCTCCGCGGTCTCGATCGTACCCGCTATCACTCTGCCGGCCACAATGAATACCATACCCAGTCCCACGAAGACAACGGAATTAAGCGGTGTAACGATACCCAGAAAAGCCATCACCGCTCCCACCAGATACAGCACCTTCGGCACACCGAACAGCTGTCCGATCAGTACGGTACCGAAGTCGGCATCCTTGGAGCCCTTCGTGACCAGAATACCGGTGGACAGCGAAATAAGCAGTGACGGAATCTGGCTCACCAGACCGTCACCGATCGTCAGGATCGTAAACGTTGACAGCGCATCATTCAGCTCCATACCCTGCCGCAGCACGCCCATGGCAATACCGCCCACGATATTGATCATGGTGATGAGCAGTCCTGCAGTGGCATCTCCCTTAACATACTTCACGGCACCGTCCATGGAACCGAAGAAACTCGATTCCTCCTGGATCTTCTCACGGCGCCTCTTGGCCTCCGCGTCCGTGATCGCGCCCGTATTCAGATCGGCATCGATCGCCATCTGCTTACCGGGCATGGCGTCCAGTGTAAATCTGGCCGTAACCTCTGCCACACGCTCGGAACCTTTGTTGATGATCATAAACTGTACGATGATCAGAATGATAAACACGATACAGCCGACAACAATATCATTGCCACCTACATACTGTCCGAAAGTACGCACCACATTACCGGGATCACCGGTTGTGAGGATCAACTTGGTGGAAGAAACGTTCAGGGCGATCCTGAATAACGTAGTAAAAAGCAGAATCGTCGGGAAGTACGACATGTTCAGCACTTCGTTCGCAAACATACAGCCAAACAAAACCGTAAATGCCACCGCGATATTGCATGCCAGCAGAACATCCAGAACTCCCGCAGGAACAGACACGATCAACATGATAAACGCAGTAAGCACATAAATGGCTACGCCCAGATCGGCCGTTTTCAACTTTCCCATGACTGCTCTTTTCTCCTTTCCTGAAAAAAATTATCACACACGCCCCTGCAGGTGATATACAAAGGCGAGAACCTCTGCCACCGCCTGATAGAGCTCCGGCGGCACCACGCTGCCTACATCCACATTGGCATAGAGCATACGGGCCAGCGGTTTATTCTCAACAATCTCTATATGATGCTCCTTCGCCGTCTCCCTGATCTTCTGCGCCAGATAATCGGCGCCCTTGGCGATCACATAAGGCGCATCATAGACCTGCGGATCATACTTGATCGCCACCGCATAATGCGTCGGGTTCGTGATGACCACGTCCGCCTGCGGAAGCTGCTGCATCATACGGCGTCTGGATGCCTCCTGCATTCTCTGCCGCTGCTTGCCCTTGATCTGCGGATCACCTTCCTGATTCTTGTATTCATCCTTGACTTCCTGCTTCGTCATCTTCATGTCTTTCTTGAATTTGACCCTCTGATAGATATAATCAAGCAGGGCGATGATCATATAAAAAAGCGATATCCGGATACCCAGATTCACCACCAGCCTACCCACAAACAAAATCCCCTGGTTCAGCGGCATATCGTAGAACAGATAGAGCGGCGGCATGTTTTTCTTCAAATAAGAATACACCACATAGCCGATCAGTCCCAGCTTCAAAAGAGACTTTACAAGCTCCACCAGCGAATTTGCGGAGAAAATACGCTTAAACCCGCTGACGGGACTCAGTTTATTAAACTTCGGCTGCAGCGGCTTGGTGGTAACCTGCCATTTCACCTGCACCACATTCGTCACAAATGCCACCAGAAACCCAACCAGAAGAAACGGCACCATGGCCAGCAGGATCCTCAGCATCGACTGTACAAAGAGCGTCCTGAACGTCTCCGTCTGGATATAACCGTCATAGAGCTTGATATATTCCGGTATCTGGGAATACACATCATACATATCGCCTGTAAAAAAGCGTCCCATATACTCGACCCAGCCGTAAAGCACAAGGAAGAATGCCAGAAGTTCAAAAGCGCTGGTCACCTCCTTGCTCTTGGCAACCTGCCCTTCCTTTCGGGCATCCTGCAGCTTCTTGGATGTAGGCTCTTCTGTTTTCTCTCCGCCCGGACCGTCCTTGGCGAAAAACTGGAGATCATACTTTAGTGTCACGTCATTCCCTCCATAAAAGATACGATCATCCTTTTCATCCCGTCAAAGATATAATCGGCCGCACTCGGCAGCATCCTGACGGTCAGAAACAGGATGCCAATTCCCACCAGTACTTTCAGCTGCATACCGACCGCGAACATATTGAGCTGCGGAGACACCTTGGCAAGAACGCCGAGAATGCTGTTCAAAAGTATCATGGTACAGAAGATCGGAAGAATGATCCGAAAGCCCATCGTCAGATAGTCCCCCATAAATGTGATAACAGATACTACCAGGGATTCCGACTTAAACACCACACCGTTAACGGGTATCAGCGTGAAACTGTCAGTCAGGGCACGCAGCAGATACTGATACATGCCGGTTATCATAAGAAACAAAGTAAATATATATTGATAAAATACGCCGGTAAAGGTCGCCTGCTGTCTGGTTGCAGGATCCATCAGGGATACCATGGAAATACCGATCTCCATATCGGCGATACTGCCGGCCAGGGAAGTGACCGTCGTACAGATCTGTGCGCCCCATCCGATCAGAAATCCGGTCAACGCCTCCTTCATGACGATCACTGCATATCCTAACAGCGTATTGTATACCACTTCATTGCGGTCTATTCCCATATAGACCAGATATGACAGGAAAATACTGAATCCGACTCTGATCATCCTGGGTGTATTGCTCATCGAAAAAAACGGAGCCACATAAACAAAACAGGTAATCCGCACAAGAACCAGCAGGAAATATTCCAGATCCGCATAAGTAAATGTAATATCTATCATACTTGCACCCCCATGCCAGCCTTAACGCAGATATCTGCAAAAATCAGGGCGCCTGCACCCGGTTCATCGGATATAAACATTGAAGTCAGACCACAGGTTGGTCATATATTCAACCATATTATTCATGATCCAGTGTCCCATAAGGATAAGCGCCAGAAAAATTGCGAGGATCTTCGGAACGAAGGTCAGCGTCTGTTCCTGAATGGACGTAACCGTCTGGAAGATACTGACGATCAGACCCACGCACAAAGAAACCAGCAAAAGCGGCGCTGCACACTTAATGATCGTATAGATCGCAGTCGAGGCGATCGCAGTGACATCATCTATAACCATAGCTGCCCTTCCTTTCCCAAAATGCGTCTGCTAGAAGCTCTCCACCAGATTCTTGATAATCAGATACCATCCGTCTGCCAGCACAAACAGCAGGATCTTGAACGGCATGGAGATCGTTGTTGGCGGCAGCATCATCATACCCATACTCATAAGCGTAGACGCTACGACCATGTCGATCACGATAAAAGGAATGTAGATCAGAAAACCGATGATAAACGCAGTTCGCAGCTCGCTGATGATAAAGCTTGGCACCAGTACGCTCATCGGGATATCATCCAGCTCTCCGCTCCATTCCAGCCGGCTGATGCTCATAAAAAGGCTCACGTCCTTCTTCTGCGTCTGCTTATACATAAACGTCCGCAACGGCTCTGCCGCCTTCGTGAGCGCCTCTTCATTCGTCAGTTCCCCCGCCTCATAAGGGATCACCGCTTCATTATATATACTTGTCAGCGTCGGCTGCATGATAAAGAACGTCAAAAAGAGCGCAATACCTATCAGAACTGTATTAGGCGGCGCCGTCTGTGTGTTGAGTGCCTGCCTCGTAAAGTGCAGAACGATTATGATTCTGGTAAACGAGGTCAGCATTATAATCAATGACGGTGCTACGGCAATCAAAGTCAGAATGACCAGAATGCGCAGACTGCCATTCACACTGCCGTTCCCGTTACCGACATTAACCGTCACCGTATTGGCTATATTCAATTCTTCTAATTCATCGGCATTCTGTGAAGTGCCCGGGTCACGTTCGTTCGTCCTCTCCTGCTCGGTTCCCGTAAGATTAGAATCCCGGTAAGGCGTATCCGACACCGCATACGCCCTGTTCCCGAATCCCAGACACAATATGCCTGCCAGAAACAGCAGGCATACTAATTTTGCCAAATGATTTCCGGAAAAATGTCTCTTCATTCGTCTCGCCCATCTTCTTTTTCCAGAATATTTCTTTTTTGTACTTTATCCAGAATATCTTTAAAACTCATCGCTTTAGACACGCTCCCATCAGAGAAGACCAGATCCTGTTCCGGGATCTCTGTTAACATTGTAAC
>VSOD01000101.1 GCA_009774655.1 Lachnospiraceae bacterium | reverse complement strand
CGCCCTCTCTGCATCCGCTACCGACGCCTCAGCCTCCTGCCCTTCACCTGCAGCAGCCTGCACAAGTGAGTAATCCTTCCCGGCTCCCAGAATCCCGGACAAAATGCCTGCAACCGCCAACAACCTTACAACAGATATCCTTTTTTTCACCTGTATACCCTCTCTTCCTTTTTATACTTGAATTTCCTGCATCTTCAATTCCAGATCCGCCACACTGATACCGATGCTTTTTACCTGTTTTCTTTCTTCCTTATAAAAAGAGGCCGTCAGAATAAGATAGAAATAACAGACTATATTGTGCAGCCCCGGATTCCAAAACAAAAGCTGCGCCACAAAAATACCGGAGATCAGGGAAAGGGCTCCCGTGACCGTCTTGTCTTCTGCATGATTTCTGTACATCCTGTCCGCAAACAATACGATCGTTATGATCAGAAAAAAACCGGGCATCACGCCGTAACCTCGAAAAACGCACCAAAAACCACTCTCTCTTCCGCTCATCTCTTCCGATAGCGGAAGCATAAATGTCCTGAACATATCATCGACAGCTTTGCCCGGCAGTTCTATCCTGCCGCCGGCAACTGCTGTGACGACAAACAACAGTGCGATCACTTTGACAAGCATCCGATACCCCTTCTGCAGCTTTCGCAATACAAGCCTCTCAAGCTCTGTTCCCGCCGGAATCCTTTCCCAATAATAGAAGAACACCGCCCCGCCTGCGGCCACTAACAGATCCACATATACACTGTGCTGCAATGAATAGAAAATTTCCTTCCTGAAAATATCAGTGTATTCTGTCAGAAGGCTCATATTGCTCAACATAAACAAGTACATAAAAAACAGCTGCATCACTCTCTTCACCAACAGGGCAGTTGGCCGGAGCACTACCGGCAAAGCCAGAAAATAGAACGCCATCATCCACAGACTGATACTGCTCTGGTTCACAAACAGAGCCATAAAACTGACGCCTGCTGTCATCATATAAAACACTGAACGCATTTTATCTTTGCCATTGCAACAGGCATACACCGATACCATACCGACCAGCATAAAATAAGAAGCCGTCTGCCCGGAATCGGAAAACGCCGCCAGGAACCACTCAGTTTCCAAACCGTCTGTCAGATTGAGCAGCATATAAATTCCTGCCGTCAGCAGACCGCTGTATAACAGCAGATCCAGATATAAGGCCCTGAACTGCGTCTCCGCTGAAACCAACAAACAAAGAACCGCAAGCGCAATCACTTCCGCATTCCATGAAAAATCGATCCAACCCTCATCCGAATTGGAAAACAGTTTGATAACGACCGATATGACCGCATACAAAATCGCCGTGATCGCCGCTGTGTCCGTTCTGTATCTGACCATCAAAAACGGCTGCCCTTCTCTTCCTGCATACAGGATCTTCCCCAGCATCCACACTGATACCACTGTCAGGAGCAGCAGGCTGTACACAGGAAAACCGGCAACCTCTGTTCTCACCACAGAAAACATGGATAACACCAAAAGTATGCATATGCATTTGTCTGCCAGCCATGTATAGGTGATCTTCTGGTACATTTTGAACTTCCTCCTGCTGTTTGTTGTTTTTGCTTTGTCTTTTTTATGTTTGCAGGTATTTATGAATATGCACAATACAATATCTTGTATGTAATGTGTAATAAATCGTACAAACTTACTATATTTTGTTATACGCACCTTATTTTTTCGTATTATCTGCAAAAATTTTCTACATGCTCTGCATCAAATTATGTTTGCAGGGATCTTATTTGTATGATATATGTAGTATATCGTCTATGTTACATCTGTTACGATTCTTGTTTATCTGATATTCTCGGGCTGCTCTCTGACGCCCGTCCCAGGAAAGGCATATCCATGACGCAAACACACGCTATTTCTCCATCTTCTTCTACAAACTCTACTGTTCCAAAGCACTATGTTAACTGGCACGAGGCCGCTGTCTGTGCTGTGCAGATCGAACTGCGGGATTATGCTGACCTTCTTGATTTCCAACCGGAATTTATCCTTGGTAAAAACAGCTACCGTATTGACCTGTTGGTGATCAAAAAACTGTCACAACAGGCAATCCCCAAAAATATCGCCCGTATTTTCACAAGCTACAACCTGTTTGAGATCAAAGGAATCCATTCCTCCATAACAATCGGTTCATACTATAAGACCATCGGTTACGCAGGACTCTTCATCGACCAGGCCGGCGGAACAACACAATACACCTCGCTGGATATCAGCATCACTTTCCTTGCTTTCCGCTATCCTCGCAAGTTGACAAAACATTTATGCAAAGATCGTCATTTAACTGTTGAAAAAATCTCTCCGGGGATATATCATATCAATAAAGAAACATTTATGATCCAACTTATCGTTACATACGAACTGCCTCCTGAAGAAAATCTTTATCTGCGCTGCCTGACCGATAACCTACAGGATATTGAACTGATCAACCGTCTTTCTCACGATTATGCCGCGCATAAAGAACAGGATATTTATACAAAATATTTGAATCAGTTAACCACCGCCAATCTGAAAGCGAAAGGAGAATCCACTATGGTATGTGAAGGATTATTTCATTTATTTGGTACTACTTCCGAAGAAGTGATCGCCCGAGCGAAAAAGGAGTCCAAAGATGAATTGGATGCTTATTATCTTCCTAAAATTAATGAATTGTCTTCTCAAAATGATTATCTAAAAAATCTTTTAAGGCAGAACAACATTTCATTTGACATGAATTCTGATTAAATTTTACCGGATCCGGTCAGTGATGGCTGGATCCGTTTTTTTGCTCTGCTTTCGTAAAATAATTCCTGCGCATACGACAGCGATCAACAGCGAATAGAATGGAAGCAACCCGGCCACAGGTAGCCATCTTACCAGACGCCCAAACAACTGCATATACACCTCAACAAATATTGGGTGAATCAAATAAATCTCACCTGTCGGTCTTTCCTAATTCCTATGTCAAGTCATTCTCCTTATTTTTATCCTGTATTTTAAATAGCAAAACAATGTTTCCTCGCTTCATCTTTGCAAAAATTTCTCAGACTCTTCCGTATTCCTCTTGTCCTTATGCACGCCTCGTTTAGCTTTCTATTTGTAAAAATTTTCGAAAACAGTGCTCTTTTCACATTTTCTTTCTCACACGTATCTATTCTCGGATTATTCTTACGTATCACTTCATAATTTACAGGATAACCAGTCAACTCATTTGCCATGCCAAACAGCTTTTTGCCCTTTTTGGTATGTATCATAATTGCTGAAACTCCATTTTCATTATAAAAGGAACGCTCTTCATAATAGTCAAGAAACTCTTTTATAATTTTGTTTCCTTTTTCACTCCCTATAATCCATGGAGAAAGTGTCATTGACATTTTTTGAAAACATGTAAATGCCTTTAGATTCAAAAGATCATCAAAACTTTTTAGCACCTCAATATCACTATCTAAATAAATTCCTCCAAAATGATATAGTGCATATAGCCGGAAGATTGTCTCTCCACGACTTAATACATTTTTCTACCAAATAAGGATACTGTTCTCCACTCAACCAACAAAAATGTATTTTTTTTGGAATCATCTTTTACTTACCCTCTTTATAATTTATAAAACAATTTCACAAATCTCTTTGCATAATTCCAGTGAATCATTCTCATAAAGACTGCCACTGCCACTTTTTATTTTATTTCTATATCACTCTTTTTTAAAACAGATAAATACGGATTATGCAGATTGTTCCAATTCGCTATAGGGCACTTCATTTTGTTTTATTTTGCAGGTTGTTATACTATCTAAATGTACCAACTGATAATAGCCTTCATACTGCAGGAAATTTATGCGGTCAGTCAAAAAAAATGCAGCCAGATTAAATGGATTATCCTCATATGTTTTTCCTTCCGGAAATCTCAAATTATATTTCTTTAAATAATCTACCCGATATATTTTCCCATGCATATTCAAATGCCGAAGTACACATTTTCCCTGCCCGTCCAATATGTATCGCACATGAGAAATAATCTTACCGTCTTCCGTTATACGATATTGTCCACTACACACAACATCTGATTGTTTTTCTTCTGCACTGGCTACTAAGTTACAAAGATATTCTGAATCCAGATAATCATCACTATCCAAAAACACAACATATTTACTGTCTTTTAGTCTATCTATTCCATAATTTCTTGCACTGGATAAACCGCCATTTTCTTTATTAAAATAATTGATAAAGGAGTACTCATTCTTATATTCTTTTATTATATTTTCTGTATTGTCAGAACTTCCGTCATTCACAACCATTACATCATAATCTGCAAAATTTTGATGTACAACCGATTCCAAACATTTACATATATACTTTTCTTCGTTATAGGCAGGAATAATAACTGTTACAAGACTCATTTATCAACCCTCCGTTTTTTTATTTTTCTTGAGGGGAAATTAACCTTTTCTCCACACAAAAAAACTCCCGACGCCAAGCATTCATGCCCTTTCGACAATTAAATACTTTGCATCGGGAGTTTATCCCTCGAAGATCCTCTATTCTACTGCCTGCACTGCTGCCCTATTCCATATTGCACTTCACCCTGCAGTTTTTTTTACAAAAACATATTCCATACTTTATAATACTGTTGTATTCATCTTCCGCCAGTTCATCCGCATAACTACGCTCCTTAATCTGGCGTAATGCTTCCCCGCATTTCTGGTCGAGCTTAGCACTGTCCTTCGTATACTTTAATTCGAATATGATCGCCGGATCATGCTCGTCAAACGGCTTTAATATAAGATCTGCTCTTCCATCCCCTGTCTCGCGGTTTGAAAGAGTTCTGTACCCTTCCAGATTGTTCATGACTCCGATCAGAAAGCCATGGTAGAATGTTTCCTTTTCGTCATAAAAGCTGATACTGCGTTTCAGAAAACTTCTCAACAGGTTTTCAAAGGCATCCGCATCTCCTTCCAGCATGGCATGATACATATCGGTAAAATCGACCATCCGGCTGCGCTTTTTTAACCATTCCATAATATTACGTTCATAGATATACCGCACTTCTCTGTTAGGAACTGCCATCATGATATGTGCCTGCATACCGTCAAAATAACTGTCTACCGCTTTCAGATAACCGGTCAAAAGCAGGAAGTTCCACAGATTATCCGAAGAACTGTTCATATCTTCATAGGTTATATCCTCATGAATCGGTTTCACGATCGACTTTTGTGACATCAGATCTTCCAGCTCCGCCCTGACAACCTCCCCAGCATTCTCGATCAATTCCCTGATAATACCGTTTGAAGAGGTATTAGCCCAATACGGCCTCGGATACTCTATCTTATCTGCGATAATGCCATTCAGATAACTGGTGACACTCCACGGATTATACACCTCTGTTTTGCCAAAAAGATAACCGTCATACCATTCCTGCACTTCCTCCGCTTTATCTTCCAGCTCATAATAAGTAAGAAGATCCGCCACCTCAACCCGCGTAAATCCAAAACATTCGGCAAAGCTGTCACTGAGTATGGAAATGACATTCAGATTATTAAGTCCCGTAAAAATACTCTCCCGACTGACTCTTAGGCATCCGGTTATCACAGCAAATTTCAAATCTTCGTTTGTCTTTAAAGCCGACTCCATGACAGAGCGGACAAATGCTGTCATCTCTTGATAGAAACCTGCAAAATAAGCATTTTCAAGCGGTACATCATATTCATCGATCAGCAGGATCACTTTCTGCCTGTGATATTTGGCAAGACATTTAGAAAGAAACGCTATGGCATCCGCATATACCCTGTTGTCATCTGTCATGGAAATGACTTTGTGATACAGTTCTTTTTCTGGTTCCATCAGATGATCAGAAGACAAAACATATTGATGCCGGATATATTCCCCGGCAATCTGCTTCTTCAGCATCCAGACTGCCGTAGCCAAATCCGCCTGCTTTGTGGATTTCAGAGAAAGAAATATCACAGGATACTGTCCCATATTACTTATATATTTCTCACCCGCAGACATAATCTTCATACCATTAAAATAGCGTCTGTTATCCAGCGCATTTCCACCCTCATCCAACTCCTTCTCAAAAAAAGTTTTCAGCATGTCCAGCGCCAGTGTCTTTCCAAATCTTCTCGGTCTTGTAAAAAGGCTCACATAACTCTGACGGTCTAACAATTCTTTTATCATCAATGTCTTATCAACATAATAATATGCCTCATCAATAATCTTTTTATAAAATTCGATACCGACAGGGAGATTTTTCTTTTCCATGCTATGCCTCCACACCTGGTTCAGCGTTGATTATAGTATAGCTTCTTTTATGCCTTAACACAACATTTTTCCTGATGCAAAGTATTTAATTGTCAAGGTACGATTACACGGCCGTTCTTTGCCGCGTTTATCTTTCTTTGGCTTTTGCCGGAGGCGCCGCCTCTTCTCCGTTTATCAAACGGTATGCCCTGACCGCTTCCTTCTCCGCCTTCATCTGCATATAGATCGCATCATACTCCATCATCCGAGCATGATACTGCGTATCCTGCAGCAGCTTCCTGTTGGCGGCGATCACGTCAGCCAGAAGCCCTATCATAAATGTCAAAAAGCCCATGATGATCAATGTACAGGCCAGGATCAGCGACTGTACATGTCCGCCGGACTGTCCCCGAGCCATATAATACAGAAAGCGAAATCCGATCAACAGACCCGTCAGGATCGGCGACACCGCCAGATAACTGAATGTCTTAAGCGGTTTATACATCATGTACGCCCGCAGGATCGTTTCCAGCGTATAGGTATAATCATTGACCACATTAATGCGCATGGCCGCATCTCTGCTGAATGCCCGAAAACCGCTGGGCGCATCCGGGCTATCCGTGTTGGATGCCCTGCGCACCACCCAGCTGCCAAAGTGCTGCAGCTTCTTCTTGAGCAAAGAGAAATGTGCTGTCTGATCAATGGACCTCGCACCGGTTACCATATCCGCCCTGCCGTCCAGTCCTGCCATAAACCCTTTGGCAAGTCCTTTATTCTGTTTGAAACTGACAACATGGTGCACGCCCCATCTTCTTGCCACCTCCACCGTATTGTCCCGGCTGCCGTCATTGATGATCAGATATTCGATTTCTTCAATTCCCTGCAATGTTCTTGGGAGATCATTCAATGCGATCTCCAGCGTCTCCGCCTCGTTATAGCAGGGGATTTGAATTAACAGCTTCATCCGGCCACCTCCGCTTTTATCCGTCCTTCTTATCTGTTTCTTTTATCCGGAACAAAACAAACGCCCTGCTCTCGGCACATTTCGTATAATTTTGTTCGATTTCTGCAAGCTGCCCGCACCCCTGGTCTACGATCAGAAATCCCTCCTGTGGCAGGTTATTTCCTTCTTCTGAACCGTTCAGATCCAGTTCTTCCGCCCTGATAACTTCAATCTTTCGATCCTGCAGGGCAAACTGGAGCAGATCGATTCCGGAAAATCCGCCGCCGTACAGATAGCTGACCGGTGCCTCAGAATCTTCCATATACTGATATATTTTGAGATTGTAATAATTCATATCATTGAAATGCCTTATGTATTTCTCTCCCAGGCAGAAAGTAAGACCGCTTTCCATAAGCAGCAGCACAGCCAGAATGCCTATATATTTCCCGGATCTTCCGGCCATACCGATACATACCGTCACAACCGTCATCAAAAAGACGCCCACCAGAAATGCTTTCCACAATTCCGGTCTGACTACATAATGCCAATCATCTGAGAAATCCTGTGCAAAAGATTTCGGCACACCAATCTTAACCGCGATCTTCTCTCCATCTGACGGAAGCAGGCTGAACTTTCCGCTGCTCTTCATACCGATCTCGATATTGATGCAGGAACCAACCGTTGCACCTATAGATGCCGCCGCATCATCGATAACAGCTTTTGCGAGCGAACTCTTTTTCGCATCCATATTGGAAAATCTTGCATAGGGAACCTCCCCCGCCTTAAGTCCATAACCGGCAGCAATGTTTGCAAGACCGGTCGTGATGGCTGTTCCGTTAACGCAGGTCGCCATGTATACACCCTGCACTGTGGATTTCACCCCAGCAACCGTATTGGTCATCGGAATCTGGGCAATACTGCTGACAGAAGAACCGCCTTCATTGGTTGCCGAATTGACGATGGAAAGTACTTCTTCCACAGTCTATACCGCTGACGCACCGGCTGATACGGAATCAGTGCTGCCTGTTACCGGATCAGTGCTTGCGAGTACGCTCATGGAAGGTGCTACTACCAGAGCGATGCTCAGTGCGCCTGCCATCATTTTCTGAATGAATTTTGCTTTCATTCTCTCTCCTCCTTAAAAAAAATTAGTTTTACATAGGATTTCATAAAATAAAATATTTTACGAAGCAGTAAGTTTCTTTCCAATATGTACGGTTTTTCGCTCAATAGAAAAGGCTGTTACACAGATGACACAATCATCTATGTAACAGCCTTTTTACAAATCCGTCTCAAACAAACGAATACCCAGCCCAAAATCAGGCGGGGTATCCGATCTTACTCTTCACTATTATGTACAACTCTCCAGAAGCCTGCTGTTTAATGCTGCACGTCCTTCATCCTCTTCGCCATATTTCTGGCAATGATCGGACCCATCACTTTGGCAAGCATTGGAACAAGCTCGTGATCGAAGTTCACCTTCACAACAGACTCCTTATCGATCACCAGTGTCGCCTCTTCCTCCGGCGTGCAGGCAGGCCAGTTTGGCATCTCCGGATTCTCCGGGTTGCCGTTCTTAGCAAATGCCATCACAGAGTCAAAGATCAGTTTCTCTACACGCTCCGTAACGCCCTCTTCCTGGGTATAAGGCGTAAACGCCGTATTGTGGAAGAAATACGGGATATCGGCACAATGCCAGGGTGTCCGGCTGCCATCAAAGTTCATGTCCAGATTAAACAGATAGGACCATGTCTTATCGTTGCATTTACTTCTCTCCCTGATATAGTCGATCTCCGGTGCGCGGAAGAAGAAATCTGCGGTCATGATATCCACCGGGTTACGCTCCGGATATGCTTTCTGGAAACCTGCGATCAGTTCTGTCACATCCTCATCGCCGGCTTCGTTCTTCACATACGCAATACCTTCTTCTGTCGTTATGCTGCGGCGGTCATAAGGCGTAGGAGCAAAGGAACCGAACTCGCCGAACACACTGCCTACCATCAGCGGAACATGCGCCGTCTCCTTACGGAAACCGTTGGAGATTGGTTCTCCCTTATAGAAATCGTTGACAAAAGGCGCTCCGCCCACATATTCGCCGGCCTTCTCCAGCTCGGGTTTTACCTTATTATATGCAGCACCCAGCTCGGCAAACGGAACCGTCTCCAGCGCTTTCACATCCTCGATCTTCAATTCCTTCATCATAGCCCGTACCAGCTTCTCGCCGCTTCCCTTGCAGTCCGCCATCGCGCCGCCCAAAACGCCGCTCATGTTGATCCCCTTGGCGATCAGGCCGTCCGCCGCCGGTGTCTGCAGCAGTGTAGTCACCTTCGCGCCGCCGCCGGACTGTCCGAATACGATCACATTCTCCGGGTCGCCGCCGAACTTCTCTACATTATTATGAAGCCAGCGCAGAGCAGCCACCAGATCGTCGGTTCCCGCATTGCCGGAATTCGCATATTCCTCACCGAAAGCTGACAGATCGCAGTATCCCAGCACATTCAGTCTGTGATTCACGGACACCACTACCACCTGTCCCAGCTTACACATGTTCTCCCCTTCATAGGCAATCTGCTCGATGGAAGAACCGGCAAAGAATCCGCCGCCGTGCAGCCATACCATGACAGGACGCTTCCCGCCGTCCAGACCCGGCGTCCAGATGTTCAGATTCAGGCAGTTCTCACTCATGGGCCAGTAACGGTGCGGCACCATCATCTCACCGATGCCGGGCTGCGGCTCATCCAGAAGCGGGCATACATGTCCGTAGTTGATCGTCGTCATCACATCATCCCAGGCATCTGCCGGTTCGGGTGCATGGAATCTCTTCGCCTTCGCGTAGGGGATTCCCTTGAAGATGTACATGTCGTCATAGAAATACCCACGTACCTTTCCTTTCTCAGTCTCCACAATGGCTGTCTTGTCATCGAAAATAAATTTCTTTTCCATTCTTACTGCCTCCTTATGATCATTCTTTTTATTTTCTGTTGCCTGTTGCTTCGTGTTTTGATTTTCTGTCAAATTCTAAGTTTATCGTTTTAGTCCTCAGTTATTTATCATACATTTTTAGCGGATGTTTGTCAATTCTTCTGCTTAACCTGCCTACTGTCAGAAAATATCCTGTTGTAAATCCATGTTACAATCCTCTCTCTGATATCCATTTCAGACCTTGACCCTGTCCCGTTTTTCCTGTAGCATAAATTATATAACGCCCTTCCATCATGCTCAGCCTGCCGCTTGACGGGCCGCATGGCGGGGCAGAGCACCGTGAATAATAACCAGGAGTATCCTTATGGTCACAATCAAAGAAATCGCACGGGAAGCAAATGTCTCACCGACTACCGTCTCCCTGATCCTCAACAGAAAATCCAAAGAAAGGAAGATCTCTCCCAAGACCGAGAAGCGGGTACTGGAGATAGCCAGACGCATGGGCTATCTGCCAAACCTCCAGGCCGTCGGCTTGAAGAAAGCCGGCAGTCAGTTCGCCCACCGGATCCTGATCTTCTGGGTCTCGGATTCCCGTACCCAGACGATGATCCATTTCTTCCGCGGCATCGAGGACAACATCGCAACCAATCACCTGCCTTTCGAGGTTCTGCTGCAGTCGTACCGGGCCGGACAGCTTAGTCATGCCATGAGAAACGAACTGCTTCTCTCCTGTCACGGCATCATCGTCTGCAACGCCTCCGAGAGCGATATGGAGTTTCTGGACAGCAGCAGTTTCCCGCGCCCGGTCATCCTGTACAACCGTTATTCCGACAAGTATTCCAGCGTCGTCATGGACGACCGTACCATCGGCTCAATCCCGGCCAGAATTTTTGCCTCCCACGGCAGAAAACATCCGGCAGTGGTCTCCAGTCCGCCCACCTTCAACGGTATGCACATACGTCAGAATCTCTTCGCCTACACCTGTCAGTCACTGGGTATGGAAGAAACCCTGATCTGCCGCACCGACTATTCCCCCAAAAGCAGCTACGAAGCAACCGCAAGGCTGCTGCGTGAACACCCTGAGATAGACTGTATCTTCTATCTGCGCGAAGAACTCGCGCTGGGCGCTCTGCGCGCTTTCACCGAAAAGGGCGTCCGCTTCCCCGACGACATGGAACTCATCGCCATCGGGGACTACAATCAGGAGATCAGCGAGGTATCATTCCCCAGCCTCTCCATAATGCGTCTTCAGCTGGAGCTCGCGG
>VSOD01000100.1 GCA_009774655.1 Lachnospiraceae bacterium | reverse complement strand
GGCAAAGGCGCTTGGTCTGATCAAACCACAGATTCAGGTTGACCAACTGGGGGATAAAGCAATACAAAGCGGGTACGACCCAGAACAGTATGATTCTTATGCAGAATATGTAAAAGCTGTAGAAGAGTTTGACGATTTAGATGAGGAAAGATCTAAGATGATTCCGGAAGAGGAAAAGATTCGGAAAGGAATGGAACTGGCAACTGGAGTTATGATCGAAAAATATAAAGATCATCCAGTGGATAAATTGTGTGTTGAAGTTGGCAATAGACCGGATTTTTTCACAGAAGGTGCTTTAGACGAACTTGGAAAACTGATCGATACAGATAGCAATTATATTTCTGATATCGCAGGGTATCTTGACGGTTCTTTGAAGGATGACAATAAAATGGATGAGGTGGTCGGAACGCTCTCAGATATATTTAAGGCAGGAAATCCAGATATCAGTGATGACGCTGCCTTAGAAGCGGTTTTTAAAGCGCGTAAATAGGGGGATGGAGGATAAAATGCAGGCGTTATATATGATCATTGGAAGAAATGCATTATTTTTATACGAAAGGGACGGAGCGGAATATAATCGGTTATTTATCGAGGGTAATCCAGAATTTCGTTATCAAAATAATAGTGTGCGAAAAGATATTGAAGATATGTTAAAGTCAGTGATGGAGGAATACAATCTTGACAGTGGTTCTGACCATTGTTCAGAGATTGCATTTACTGTAGTTGCGAATGCGGATGCTGTTGTTACGAAGGATGCAGTCGAAACACTTGGAGAGTATCTATCCCAAATATATAAGCTGGATTCACTGATACCGGATATTATAAAAGAATTATATGCGGATGAAAAACTCCTGATAAAAGAATATGGGGTTAATTTTGACGGAATTAACTATAGGATGGTAAATGGAACACTACAGAAAGCAGAGTATGATCTGTTAGGATATACACTACAGGAGGATGCTCTAATAAGGCACATCGGATAGGAGTGAACATGAAATACCGGGTAATGATTTTTATAGCAAAAGAAAGACTAGCTGCAATTGATATCAGAGCAGATGAAAAAGCTGATATCATCAGTGTTGACGGTAATGTTACGATGGAGTTCGCATCGGAAAAACAGATTAGGGAGTTTTGTCAGCATATCAAAGACTATTATAATGTTGATTTGTTTTCAGATCTTGAGATGGAAATTTCCATCTTGAGATTTGATGCTGTAATGAAAGATGTATTCCTGTTATTGGAAGAAATAAAAGATGCGGCAGAATACAATCTTGTGAGTGTGGAAAAGCTGCTTCCGTGGATCGCCATAAAAGAGGGTTTGATTAAAGTTGGAACTGCTATACAGGTGAAAACATTTGAACTTGTTTATACTGTCAGTCTGGGAAAAGATATGGTTTTGAAATGCCAGATTGGTGGAACAGATAAGCGATCATATGAGTTTCCGATAGAGAAATTTTCTGAAAATTATCGTTTGGGTAAAGGTGGCCTGCTTGGTTATGAGGATGAAAAGAACACGTTACTTAAAAAGTTCAATGCAGAGTTGACTCAGAATCAACAGCGGATCATTGAATTGGAAAACCTGTTGTCTGAGGAAAAAAAGAAAAGAAAAATCGTAGAAGATAACTTGGAAAAAAGTACTGCTGAAATGGATAAAATCAGAGATGAGAGAGAGCGCAATGCAAATAGATGTATCTGCAAACTCTTACGTAAAGATAAAGAACAACAAATGGACCTTATTACAAGTATTTTTATGTCATCTATAGGTGGTTTTAAGGATACGTATACTGTCATGCATTGCTGTGAGAATACCGAAATTGTGAAACAAGGACAGAGAATAGCGAATGTAGCAGTAGTGCGATTAGGAAGTCGGAAGCTGGAATTAGATTTTGTGATTAAAGCAACAAAAGCAGGGCGGATATTTTGGCTATATGAAACAGCATCTGAACTTGAATATGGAATACCTATAGCCTTGATCGGAGATTTGGCGGATACAAAAGAAGATGTTATGAGATGGTACGAAAAGAACAAATAGGAGGTACGGACTGATGAATGCTGGAAAGATTTGTCCTGCATGTGGGAGCGAACATAAAGAGGTGAGGTATTTTTGCGCAGAATGCGGTTCGTTTCTTGATGCAGAAGAATTTGAAAATAAAAATCTGTATGCAGTCCCGGAAATTAAAATTAAGCGGATTTTAGAAAATTTGAAGTACACACCACATAGTAAAATTATTTGGAGTGATACAGTAGATTTATATGCAAAGAAAGCTGAGGAGTACAGGGCATTGACTGCTTTGCCAGAATTGGCAGCAAGTCTAAATGTAGAAATGCCGGAAAAGTTGGATCGTTTTTTAGAGTTATGTCGCAATCCAAAGTTTGAGATTGCGTTTGTAGGAACGATTAAGACGGGAAAGTCAACATTGATCAATTCTCTGCTTGGACATAACTATGCTTCAATGGCAGTTACACCGGAAACAGCAGCGTTAACGAAGTTTCGCAGCAGTCCAAGAGACTACATAAAAATAGAATTTTACACGTCTCAGCAATGGGATAGATTATGGGCATCCAGAACTTCGGCGGCGGATGCCTTTACAAGAGAATATAAGGAATTGAAGGCTGACATACAGAGAAAGAAATGGGTCGGACATGCTCCTATATATAAGGAAGTGGCTAATGCAGATATTGAGAAAGAATTATCGATTTGGTCATCTTCAAGATATGCAGAACATTATTTTGTTCGGGAGATAGAAGTAGGAATATCATCATTGCCGAAGGATTTTCCGAAACAAGTAGTATTTGTGGATACGCCGGGATTATCAGATCCTGTAGAATATCGCTCTGCGATTACCAGACAGTATATCAGAAACGCAAATGCAGTTTTTGTCTGTGTTGAAGCAAAGAAATTACAGAAAGATGAAATAGATACCATTGCCTCTGTCTTTTCCTTTTCTTCTCATAATAAGAGCAAGGTACATATCATTGCGACACACTGGGATAAGTTGAATAATCCTGTCACAGATTGGAAAAATGAAAAGGAATGGATGAAAAGACAACTGGTTGGAAAAGGTTTCTTTGATACAGCAGAAATGGCGGAGACTAATATCATGCATTCAGCCGCGTATATTTTCAATTTATGCCGGGACTATGCAAAACTGGAATATGAAGAAGAAATACCTCTTATACAATTTGCGCTAGCAATGCGTATGGATTTGAAAAATTTAAAGAGTTATTTACCTGATATAATGAAATTGACTAATATTGCTAATATTGAAAAAGTCATAAAAGAAAAATTAGCAGGGAAGTATCAAACATTATTGTGTCAGGACATTGAACGGGAATATAAAGATATTATCTATACATTAAAGCGTGTTGCAACGGAAAGGAAAAAAGAAACAGGAGAAATTATCGAAACTTCTTTTGCGGATAGACAGGAAGTGGAGAAGAAATTAGATGAACAAAGGCATAATTATATGGAAATTCAAAAAAACAGGGAAGAATTAACAAAGATTTTACATATGGTAGAAGAGAGTACACGGAAACGTTTAAATCAATCTTTGGCACTGTGATCATCGACAGACGGTAGGTTAGAATATGAGAATACAGAAGATTGCCGAACTATGTGGATATGAATTTTGTGGATTAGATTGTGATATTAAAAACCTCTCTTATGCTGATACCGCATCTGAGGATTCTCTGGCAATTATCCATACGCAAAAAGAGTTTTCATCTACAAACGCAGAGGCTGTATTAATGGAACCAAGGTTTATCAAAACCGATAAAACTATTTTGCTGGTTTCAGATCCATTGGATGTTGCTGCTGTTAAGATTGCAATGCTGCTGGTGCAAAACGGAGAAGCAAAACTATACAGTAGAAATGTATATAGCAATATAAATGGGTTTTATATTGCTGATAATGTGATGATTGGTGAAGGGACGGATATTTCCCCAAATGTATTTATAGATGAGGACGTTAAGATTGGAAAACATTGCTGGATAGAGCCAAATGTACAAATTAAAGGTGGCAGTGTGATCGGAGATGAAGTGCATCTTATGTCAGGTTGTATTATAGGTGCTGATAGTTTTTGTCATTATTATGATACGGAATTAAGAACTTTTCCAGGAATTGGGAAAGTAGTTATAGGAGATCGGACACAAATTGGCTGTCACACAGTCATTCAGAGAGGAACTTTTTCTGACACACTGATTGGATCAGGGAATAGAATAGGAAATTTGGTTGATATAGGACATGATGTGTGGATTGGAGACAACTGTAAGATCGTATCGCAGACAGGAATAGCAAGTCGTGTTTGTATAGGAAATATGGTAGAGATTTATGGACAGACAGGAATAGCAAATTATGTCACGATAGGAGATCGAGCAGTGATCATGGCACAGTCTCTTGTTACCAAAAGCATAACAGCTGGTGAAAGAGTATCTGGCAGATATGCCAGAAAGCATAGTGATGCACTTAGAAAACAGGTAGAAATGAACAAAATGTGTGAGGTGAGAACATGGGAACAATAGGGGCAATAGTAGGAGCAGTAGCAGGGGCAGGGGCTTTAATAGCAGGTGTCAAAAGTATATTTGGCGGGAGCAGTAGTTCTGATTATAGCCCCAGAGCATCGATAACAGCAGCACATGCAAAATCTAATGCAGATATTTTAGCGGAATTGAAAGCGGAAGTTCGGGGTGTAACAGAAAAAAATGAGAAAAAGATTCTTGATAACATTAATGAGTCAATGAATAGGCTGCTTAAAGTTTTAGATGAGATTAATCAACAGACTTTTGGGGGCAAATGTCTAAATATCAATGTTAAGGAAATACAGAGTAAAAATGATGCTCTAAAAAAAGAAGTGGTCGGGTTCATTGGCAATTATATGGATAACAGACTGGTTCTTAGTGATCATGAATTATCTGAGATTTTGAAGATAATTGATGATAAAAAGAGGAAGAAAAAATTTGATGCTTTCTATAGTAAGTTACAAAGGCAGGCTGTAGATAAATTGAAGTCAAAAATAGAAATAACCGTTCATAAACAGGAGGAAGTGATCAGGAAAGAAATTCAGAATCGTTTGGCTGAAGTGGATAAAAATATGCAGGAGGCAACAAATGCATATGAAGAAATCCTTCGCATGAAAGAAGAACAGGATGATTCTAAGATTGAGGAAAAACAGATACAATACTGTTATCAATATGAATTGTCAGAAATTTTATTGGGACAATTAGAGAGTTGAGGTGAGAAAATTGCTTTTCTTTGGACGAAAGAAGTTATATGAAATGGAAGCAAAGATAGACCGATTATCGCTGATACTGGAGAAACATATGCAAGATATCTGTGATAATGAAAAGAATGGACAACAATTACTTGCTGAACTGATAATTGAAAAGACAGAAACTATGGCTAATGAGGATAAGCGCAGGATAGAAGAGATAGAAATGCAATTACAGATCATTGAGGCTAAGATAGCTGATTTAGTAGATCGAAATATTGATGCGATTAAAAACCTGGCTCAAACTCAGAAGATACATGATAAGTCGCAGAAAGATATGTTTAATGATATCAATAAAATTATAGGAGAAGAGCAGGTAATAGAGAAAGAGAACATTGAAAAGCTGGATTTAATAGAAAACGAGATTCGAATGTTGCTGGTAAATAGTGTGATGGATCAATTAGACAGGAAAGAAAGTGAAGGGGTCTCTTTTTAGCAACTATTTGAAGTTGACAGCTGATGGCTGGATAGCAAAAGAAGAAAGGACAATACACAAATGGTCACGTTCATTCCACCCTACATGGGCGAAGAAATTAAAAGCAGCGCAGAAAAAAAGATGTACAATGTCCTCCAGAAACTGGAAATGGAGAATGCCTGTATTCTGCATTCTCTGGGACTTCCGAAACATAAGACTAAGATATACGGTGAGATCGATTTTGTGGTAGTCTGCGAGAGAGGCGTTGCATGTTTGGAGATTAAAGGGGGACGTGTCGAGTGCCGGAAGGGTAAATGGTTTTTCATTGATCGCTACGGAGTGAAACGTTATAAACCGGAAGGGCCGTTCGCACAAGTGACAGGCAATATGTTCAGTCTGCGGGATGTGTTGAGAAAGAGATTTGGCGATGAACCTTACATAAAAAATCTTCTTATGGCTTGTGGTGTTGTATTTCCGGATATCCGTTTTGAATCTTCTTCACAGGAGATCATTCCTGAGATCATTTATGATAAAAAGACAGACAGTATCAATGAATATATGGAAAAAATGTTTGATTACTGGCAGGCAAGGCAGCATTATGAGCCGAAGAGACTGACGGCTTCTGAGATTGAGGATATTGTTGCTTTTCTGAGGGGAGAGTTTGTATTTATCCCGACTCTTGGCAGCCGTTTGGATACCGTTGAACAGCACTTGATCCGGATGACTTCTGAGCAGGTGCAGATCATGAATGCACTGGAAGAGAATGACCATCTTCTGGTCAGGGGAGGCGCTGGTACAGGAAAAACACTGCTCGCTGCTAATTTTGCCATGAAGCAGGCAGGTCAGGAGAAGAAAGTACTGTTTCTTACATATAATAAAAATCTGGCGAACAGTGTACAGCAACAGGCTGGAAAGTGTGAATTTCTTAAGATCATTAATATCCACGCTCTGTTTGGAGAATATATTCCGGTTGATGCGGAAAGCGTGGGAAAGAATGCACAGAAGTATTTCAGCGTGGATTTACCGGATGCCTTTGGGAGTTATTTGGAATCTATGGATACAGAGCAGCTTCTGGAATTACAGTATGACCTTCTGGTGATGGATGAAGGGCAGGATATTTTAAAGCCAAATTATCTGAAATGTCTGGACCGCCTGCTTAAAGGAGGATTTGAATCTGGAAGGTGGGCTGTTTTCTATGATGAAAAGCAAAATATCTATAATCCGGAATATCAAGAGGGCCTGGATAGCATCATGTCTTATCCGAGTACAAAATTTAAATTATTTGTGAACTGCAGAAATACTATCCAGATCGGTACGTACAGTGCTAAGATCAGTGGCGTAGAATCAGATACATTTATCAGGGAAAATGGAGAAGAGGTTCAGAAAATCGTATATATCAATGAAAATGATTTTGGCAGGAAGATGAAAGATATTCTTAAGAAATTGGAGGATGGGCAGGTTTCTATGAACGATGTTGTATTCCTGTCACCTAAACGGTATGAAAATTCTCTGCTCAATAAAACGGATATTCAGGTTAATGTGCTTGGCAGTGAAGCGCACGATAATGAAGAAGTACCGATCTATGCGACGATTCAGGGATTTAAGGGACTTGATTCTAAGGTGGTTATTTTATTTGGCATGGAAAATGTCCGGGATGATATTTTTTCAAAATACATTTATATAGCAGGAACCCGGGCAAGGACGCTGCTGTATATTGTGGGATCTGAGGAATTCTGGAACAAAGGAGCTTTTTCATGACAGAACAGAAATCTTCCAAAAACAACCGCATTCTCAGCCTGTACGTCAGCCTGTGTGAAGGAAAGGTGATCAATAAATCAGAAGCAGCAAAAAAGTTCAATGTGGACGAGCGCTCCATCCAGCGCGACATTGACGATATTCGGGCATTTCTGGATGAACAGAGAACAGGAGACTTTGCAGACAACCGCACGATAGAATATGACCGCAGTAAAAAGGGGTTTATCATGGCCGGGGAGGAAGGTTCGATGATGTCGAACAGTGAGATACTGGCGGTGAGCAAGATCCTGCTGGCGAGCCGTGCTTTTACCAAACGGGAGATAGGAAGTATCCTAAGGAAAATGATAGGAGGCTGTGTCCCGCTGAAAAACATGCAGCTGGTCAAGGAACTGCTTTCTAATGAGCGGTTCCATTATGTGGAGCTTCATCATAAAAACTGTATTCAGGACAAGCTGTGGGAGCTGGGAGCGGATATCCAGGAACACAACCTGGTCGAGATCACTTATGCAAGGGCGGAGCATACAGAAGAGACGATTACACGCCTGATCGAGCCGATGGCACTTCTCTTTTCTGAGTACTATTTCTATCTGAACGCATTTATTGTAGAAAGACAGGCAGATGGAAGCTGCAAGCACAAGTATAGTTACCCGGCGATTTTCCGCATTGACAGGATCAAGACTTACAGTAAAGCGGGAGAGAAATTCCGTGTATCCTATGCAGACCGGTTTGAGGAGGGAGAATTCCGGAAACGGATCCAGTTCATGTATGCCGGGGAACTGATGCGGATTCAGTTGAGATTTTATGGAGAGAATCCGGAACCGGTGTTAGACAGACTGCCCACAGCGCGGATCATCGGGCAGAAAGACCATGAGTATACGATCAGTGCGGAGGTGTATGGAAAAGGTATCGTCATGTGGCTGTTAAGCCAGGGAAATAAGATCGAGGTGCTGCGCCCGGAAAGCCTGCGGCAGGAGATGAAGCAGAAAGCAGAGGAGATATTAAAGCTGTACAGGTAAATGTATAAGTCGGATATCTGAAATGATATATGATAGACAGGAATAGAGATAAGAGTCCCGGAGAAAATACTCCGGGATTTTTGTATCTGAAGATAAAATATGTTGAGAATGACAGGAAGTGTCATGCACATATTTTATACTTGTTTTAGAAATGCCTGAACAAAGGGTAGGAAAAAGGAAAGGAGACACTATGTTTGGAGGTCTGATCAATGCAGCAGAAAAAGAAGATAAGGATATTCTTATGAAGGAAAGCATGGATGATATCTGTGAAGCTCTGGAAAAGGAAATCCTGAAAAGCGATGCCGCCGATGAGGTGAAGCAGGACATGTTGATCCGGCTTAGAAAGCTGTGCGGTACAGAGACCAACATCATGCTGGTTGGCGCCACCGGATGTGGAAAGAGTTCTACGATCAACGCGCTGTTTTCCTGCAACCGGCAGGAGGAATATGTGGAAGCTGCCAAAGTCGGCAGCAGAGCAGATCCGGAGACAAGAGATATCGAGAGGTACAGGATCGGCAACCTGATCCTCTGGGACACTCCCGGACTTGGCGACGGGACGAAGATCGATGCGCACCACAGGGAAGTGATCATGGAGTGACTGCAGGAAGTGGATGAGGGAGAGGATGGAGAAAAGACTGCCCTGATCGATCTGGTACTGGTCATTCTGGATGGCTCTACAAGGGATCTGGGGACATCTTACCAGATATTGAATGAAGTGATCATTCCGGAATTGGGAGACGATACAGGACGCATCTTAATTGCCTTGAACCAGGCGGACATTGCCATGAAGACAGGCAGGCACTGGGACTATGAAAAGAATGAGCCTGATGATACGCTCAAAGCATTTTTGGAGGATAAGGTAACATCCATACGGACGCGTATCAAAGAGGACACCGGACTGGATATCACACCTGTCTATTATTGCGCGGGTTACAAAGAAGAGTCTGGCGCTGTGGTTTATCCATATAATCTGTCAAAACTTCTTTATTACATATTAAACTCGCTTCCGGTGGAAAAGAGAGCGGCAGTTTTTGGCGGATTAAATACTGACGCAGAGCAATATGAATACAACGATGACGACATGGACTATAACGAGAGAGTGGTGGCGAGCGCCGACAGCATGGCTGATTATGTGGCGGAAGGGATTAACAATGGGGCAGTCGCAGGTTTCTGTATCCTTGGAGCGCCGGGAGCGGCAGTCGGGATGGCGGTCGGCGCATTTGTCGGAGGCATCAAGGGCATCCTGAGCCATATTTTCTAGTAGCAGCGGATTTCCGGCAACAAGATGGAGCATAAACATAACCGATGACAGGTACGGCTATAAGAAGATAAATATTTTAGCCGTAAATACATGGCAGAAAAGAGGAGGAAGAGAAAAATGTTATTTAATTTATTAATGGGAGCTATGGACACAGCGATTGACGCATTAGAATTTGGGCCGGTGAAAGCGGCCAGGATCAACACAAGTTTTTGTCCGCAGGCGGAAAGGGATTTTATCAGGCTGGACAGGGAGACAAAAGAGGCACTAGACAGAGCTTGTGAAGAGCCAGAAGAAATGAAGGCAGAAGAAAAGGAGCCGGAAGAGGATATTTCCCCGGTGAATGTGGGTGACATTGTCCAACACATGGAGGGGGTGATAAAAAATATTTTTTCTCCATCAGATAACCGCAGAATGGCGAGTGTCTGGCAGCTGGATGAAGAAGAGATGGAGGACGGGCAGCATATGTGATCCTTTACGAGGATTAATAGATACGCACAAAAAGAATAGAAGGGAAATGCTATGTACGATCTGTTAAGATTTATAGATTCCCCGGATATCAGGGAGTACAACAAAGATACAGATTTTACGCCGGCGGAGTGGGCAGTGCTGATCGGGATGAGCTGCAGGCAGACGATGGAAGAAAAGATAGAAGCCCTGCAGTATCTTCTGGATCATTTTGATGAGGAAGCATTTATGGAGGAGAGCAGAAATATCGAGCCTCGGATTCCGCCTGATCATATCGTGTTGCCCTCTAAAGAGATGACCGCCAGGACAGTGCAGTTATGGCAGGAGATCCTGACAGACAGATACAACAGTGAGGGATTTCTGTATGCAGTAAAGTATGCAGAGAAAACAGAAGACGGGCACGATGATATATCAGATTACATCTTCTTTTCCGGATATGAAAAGGCATATGCGTATCTTGAACGTGAGAAACGGGTGTATCAAGAAGATGAAGATTTGCGCGATATAGAGAGGACAGGCAGGATGTATCGGATCAAACTGGATGAAAAGGGACATCGCAGCGATAATGGAGACTGCTATCTATTTGATACGGATCTGCGGATCGTGGATGTCCTGCCGTCCGTGGAAAGAGATTCTCTGTATGAGAATGGCAAATGCATTCCATTGTTAAATGAGTATGAGTACCAGGTTTATGTACCGTTTCCTTATCAGGCAGGGAATATCGTAAAAGCCGGGATTATCATGTCACGAAACTTATCATGGTGCGATTTCTGATGACTGGGAAAGAGCGGTGCCAGACCGTCCGATAAAAATGTGCTCTTTGATCAGAAACGCGTATAAAAGGAAGGCAGAAAAAGAGAGGTCATTCAGACCTTTTATCAGATTAAAAATCAAAAATTATAAGGATGACATGAAGTGACAGGGAAGATAAAGACAATCAAATTTAGCAACGGGGAAAAAGGACAAAAAGGAGAAGATGATGAAAGAGGGATTAAAAGGTTTAAAGCAGATCATCACAGGTATAGGAGGACTGGTCATTGGTATTTTATTTGTTATGGCTTTAATGGGCGCCTTCGATGATGAAGCGGAAGAGATCGGTAATGCGGAGATTTTCAGGGGCAATGACGCCAGTCCTGCATTCAGTGATGAAGGGAGTCAGATGATTGTAACAGAGAACGGGGAAGTTGTGGGACATGCAGCGGAAGAG
>VSOD01000010.1 GCA_009774655.1 Lachnospiraceae bacterium | reverse complement strand
TTATCACACCTGTCCCACATTTCTATAACATTTGATATTTATTGTATTCTGTCTCTGCTGCCATACATGCCGGCCGTTATGTCTCCGGCTGCTCTGCCGGCTGTTCGGCCTGCTCATCATCCACCAGCCAGGAATCATCAATTTCATAGCCAAAGGTCTCATACAGATAACTCTTCCAGTCAAAAACAGCCTCCACCGCCGCGATGGCAACCTGCACCATGCTCTCGTCAGGCTCTTTTGTCGTCAGACGCTGCAGCCACATGCCCGGCGCGGAAATGATCCTCACCAGAATGTTGTTGCTCCTGCCCGCCAGACGGATAATCTCGTAAGAGATTCCCGCGATCACAGGGATCAGTGCGATCCGGATCAAAACACGGTACACCGGATTCTCCACACGTATAAAGAAAAACAAAACCACACTGACCAGCATGACAAACAGCATAAAACTCGTACCGCACCGCTTATGCTGTTTGGAGCTTCGCATCACATTCCTGACCGTCAGCGGCCGTCCCTTTTCAATACAGTTGATACATTTATGCTCAGCACCGTGATACATATAAAGACGCCTGATATCTTTCATCAGGGATATGCTCAGCACATACAGGACAAAAATGGCGATACGCAGTACCCCCTCCAAAATGGCCATAAAGGAAGCGCTCCTGACATACTCCGAAAAACGGGAAGTTATAAAATAAGGCAGTACCATAAAAATGCCGATGGCAAGCGCAAGCGAAAACACCATCACAATGGCGCTCAGTGCCTGATCGGCCTTATCCTTAAACAATTTGTGAAAAGCCTTATCCGTTACGGTCTCTTTTGCATCCTCATCTTCATAGAAGGAAGCGGAAAAGTTCAGGCTCCTCATCCCCAGGATCATGGAATCCAGAAACTGGAACACACCTCTTATAAAAGGAATCTCCTTTAACCTGCTGCCCTGCAAAACACCGATATAATGCTCTACCTCAACCTCGATCTCTCCATTCGGTTTCCGGACTGCCACGGCATATTGATCTTTATTTTTCATCATGATGCCTTCCAGAACCGCCTGTCCGCCGATTCCTGAATAATGTGTTTTCTTCTTTCTGCTCATTGTGTATTACCCTCTTTGATTTAGAAAAGGGTGAGATAAGCACCTCACCCTTCCATTACAAAACTTATTTGCTTTCCACACCGTATTTCTTATTGAACTTATCAATACGTCCGCGGGCCTGTGCAGCTTTCTGCTGACCTGTGTAGAATGAATGACATTTGGAACAGACTTCCACGTGAATCTCCGGTTTCGTAGAACCTGTCACGAATGTGTTGCCACAGTTACATGTTACTGTTGCCTGATAATATTCAGGATGGATTCCTTCTTTCATCTCTGTAACTAAACTCCTTTCTCAACCTGCGAGCATGCCGTTTTATAAAATTTCAATGCTAACTGGCTTTCATGCCATTATTTTCTCATCCCATGCCGTCTTAAACCGACAGCTTTTACATTGTAGCACAGGAATTTGGGGGATGCAAGTCTTTTCCGCAAAATTCCGGGGAATTTATTTATTATTTGTTTGCATATTTTACAGGTTTTACAGGAACTTCATCTTCTTAACCATATTGACAAACTCATAATTGTTCTTGGTTCTGGCGAACATATCCAGGATCTTCTCCACTGCCTCGTCCGCTTTCATGCCGTTCAATGCCTTACGGATGATATTGATCGCCTCCAGCTCATCCGGTGACAGGAGCAGATCCTCTCGTCTGGTGCTGGATTTTGGGATATCAATCGCCGGGAATACCCTCTTCTCCGACAGCTTGCGGTCGAGGATCATCTCCATATTACCGGTTCCCTTGAATTCCTCGTAGATGACATCATCCATTCTGCTGCCGGTCTCCACCAGAGCCGTCGCGAGAATCGTCAGGCTGCCGCCCTCTCTCATGTTGCGGGCAGCGCCGAAGATCCGTTTTGGCATATGTAACGCCGCCGGATCCAGACCGCCTGAAAGTGTGCGTCCGCTGGGCGGAACGACCAGATTGTAGGCTCTGGTCAGACGGGTAATGCTGTCCAGAAGAATCACCACGTCCCTGCCGTGCTCCACAAGACGTTTCGCACGTTCGATCACCATCTCGGACACCCGCTTATGGTGCTCCGGCAGTTCGTCGAAGGTAGAGTAGATCACTTCCACGTTCGGTCCCTCGATCGCTTCCTTGATATCCGTCACCTCCTCGGGACGCTCGTCGATCAGCAGAATGATCAGGTGCGCTTCCGGCGTCGTCCTTGTGATCGATTTGGCTACCGCTTTTAATAAGGTAGTCTTACCGGCTTTGGGCGGCGACACGATCATACCTCTCTGCCCCTTGCCGACCGGGCTGATCAGATCCATGATCCGCATGGCCACAGAGGCGCCGGGCGTCTCCAGTTTCAGCCTTTCATTGGGGAAGATCGGTGTCAGATCCTCGAAACTGGGCCTGCGCATGGCAATATCCGGCGGAAAACCATTGATGGATTTCACATACAAAAGAGCGCTGAACTTCTCATTCTGCGTCTTAACCCTCGTATTTCCCTCTAAAATATCACCCGTTTTCAATCCGAAACGACGAATCTGGCTGGGTGCCACATAGACGTCATTCTCACCAGGCAGATAATTCTCACAGCGGATAAATCCGAATCCGTCACTCATGACCTCCAGAATGCCGCTGGCCGTAATCCCGCTGTCCAGTTCTGCCGGGAACTTCTCTTCCTCACTGCCATTCTCCCGCTTCGCGGGTGCAACGTTCTTCACTGCCACTTCCTTGCCGGCCGCCTTATCCTTCTCGTCCTCTGCCAGCATCAAAGCTACGATCTCCGCCTTCTTCATGGTCGAGGTGCCCTTGATTCCTCTTGCCTTTGCGATTGCTTTCAAGTCAGCAAGCGCAAGCGATTCATACTTTTCTCTCATACATTCCTCCTGTATTTTTATAAATGTTCATAAATGATCAATATACTATCTTCCGTATATGTTCTTTCGTCTAGGGATTTATTACCTGATGTGCCATCCGAAATGATCTACTGTATTCCCTGCCCGGCACCGATGCTTATTGCCTCGGCTGCTGTACTGCGGGTGCACAACCCTGTGAATAAAAACTATTATACACTACCTTTTTCGAAATAGGAAGTATTTTTTCACCTTGACTGTACAAAATCGTGAAGTTATACTAAGGCTGTAACGGACACAGATTTCATAACATGACAGGAAGTTTCTGCCGGTCCGGCGGTACAGCTTCCAGCGTCATTCATTATTATAGAAGATAGAAGAACGAGGTGACTGTATGACAACAAATGAAAAAGCATTGATGCTGCATGAACAGTGGAAGGGCAAACTGGAGACGGTGGCCCGGATGCCTGTAAAATCAAGAGAGGATCTGTCGCTGGCTTACACGCCGGGCGTGGCGGAACCCTGCAGAGTGATTGCCCAGGACAAAGAGGCCGCCTATACTTACACATGGAAATCCAATACCGTAGCCGTCGTATCGGACGGGAGCGCCGTGCTGGGACTGGGAAATATCGGCCCCCACGCCGCCATGCCGGTAATGGAAGGCAAGGCCGTATTGTTCAAGGAGTTCGGCGGCGTCAACGCGGTGCCGATCTGTCTTGACACGCAGGACACGGAAGAGATCATCAAGGCCGTAACCTGGCTGGCGCCCGGTTTCGGCGGCATTAATCTGGAAGATATCAGCGCGCCGCGCTGTTTCGAGATCGAGGAACGTCTGAAAGAACTTCTGGATATTCCCGTATTTCATGACGACCAGCACGGCACGGCCATCGTAGTGCTGGCAGGTATCATCAATGCCTTGAAAGTAGTCGGCAAACAGAAGGAAAACTGTAAAGTCGTAGTCAACGGTGCCGGAAGCGCCGGTGTCGCGATCACCAAGCTGCTGCTCACATACGGATTTACCAATATCGTCATGTGTGACAAGGCCGGCATGATCAGCAAGCAGAGCGAAGGTCTGAACTGGATGCAGCAGAAAATGGCCGCCGTCACCAACTTAAGCGGCGCTGCCGGTTCTCTTGCAGATGCGTTGAAAGGCGCCGACATCTTTGTTGGTGTCTCCGCGCCCAATATAGTAACACCCGATATGGTATCTTCCATGAATGCGGATGCCATCCTTTTTGCCATGGCCAATCCCGTACCGGAGATCATGCCGGATGCAGCCAAAGCAGCCGGCGCAAGAGTGGTCGGCACCGGCCGTTCCGATTTTCCGAACCAGGTCAACAACGTGGTGGCCTTCCCCGGCATCTTTAAGGGTGCACTGGAGGGACGGGCCGTACAGATCACGGAAGAGATGAAGCTGGCCGCCGCCCGTGCGATCGCCGGTCTGGTGCCGGATGACAAACTGAACGAGGAGAATATCATGCCGGAGGCTTTCGATCCCAGAGTTGCCGAGGCAGTCGCTGAGGCGGTCAAATCCCATATCAGGCAATAGGCACTGCCTCATTGCGTTAATCTCACAATCAGTCTGCGCCTGATGTCCGCGTCGGCGCAGGAAGGAGGCCGCGATGGAGTGGCACGGCAGACCCTACTATTCTCTGGACGCCTTCCTGAAAAATACATACGGAGAAAAGCTGTACAAGATTGCCGTCGATGCGGGGTTCACCTGTCCCAACCGTGACGGCACTCTGGGCAGCGGCGGCTGCATTTTCTGTTCGGCGGGCGGCAGCGGCGAGTTTGCCGTCAAAACGGCAGACCATCCTTCTGTCACCGACCAGATTGAGACCGGCCTGGCGCTGTTTGCCCATAAGCGGGTCGGCCAGCGTTTTATCGTCTATTTTCAAGCCTACACCAATACGTACGGCTCTTTGCCGCATCTTCGCGCTCTTTACACGGAGGCATTGCGCCATCCTGACGTGGCAGGTATTTCCATCGCCACCAGACCGGACTGTATATCGGAAAATATCGTGACCATGTTGGTCAATCTTCGGCAGATTTTTTCTGACAAGTTTGTCTGGGTTGAACTTGGCCTGCAGACGATTCATGAGAAAACCGCTGATTTTATAAGGCGCGGCTATCCTCTGTCCGTATATGACAGCTGCGTCGGTCTGCTGTCACAGGCCGATATTCCTGTAGTCACACATATCATCATCGGCCTGCCGGGCGAGGGGGAAGAATCGCTTCTTTCCACCATTGACCATTTGAATCAACTCGACACCTGGGGCGTGAAACTGCAGCTGCTCCATGTACTGCGGGATACTGCCTTTGCCGGATTTTATCGCGACGGCAGCTATACCCCTCTTGCAAGGGACGCTTATATCGATCTCGTCATTGCGTGTCTGGAACATCTTTCTCCTGATATCGTGATCCACAGGCTGACCGGCGACGGCCCGAAAGATCTGCTGCTGGCTCCGTTGTGGAGCCTGGATAAGCGCAGCGTACTCAATACCCTTCACCATACCATGAAATTACGCGCCGCCTGCCAGGGACGGCTGTATGAAAGGCACTCTCCATGAACCATGATCAATTAGCACTTTACAATAAAATACTCGTACTCTATATGCTCAACAGAGTCTCTTTTCCGTTGACGCAGGCACAGATTTATGATTTTATGCTGGAGCGGAACTATGTGAATTTCATGAATCTCCAGCGGGCCATCACGGAGCTGGTGGATACCGGCTTCGTCACGGCCAGATCCAGACATAACCGCACCTATCTTACGATCACTGCGGAGGGACGGGAAACACTGGATTTCTTCAAAAGTCGCATCGACAGCTCCATCCGGAAGGACATCGACGATTTTCTGGGCGCCAACCAGTTCAAACTGCGCAACGAGACTTCCGTCTCTACCGATTACCGCAAAGTCCTTTCCGGCGATTATGAGGTTCATCTGACGGTAAAAGAAAAGGACGCCACAGTCGTGGAAATCACGCTGTCCGTCCCCAATAAAGAAACCGCCGAAGCGGTCTGCACCAACTGGCAGAAAAAGAATCAGGATCTCTATCAATATCTGGCGGGGCAGTTATTCTAGTCTGCCCCGTCTCTATATGCTAATGTCTTGAGATAATCTCTCCCCAGCTTCCGACACCGATCACCCGCAGCGCAAAATCCGTATGCTTGGCCGATTCCGCCGTATCCACATACTTGAAGGCATTGTAGATCGACTTATGGCCGCCGCCCAGCGTGTCGATGCCAAGTGCCAGGCCCTGTGACAGCTCGTCCGGTGCATCTGTCTGTCTGGAAAAAAGCATGCTGTCAATATACCGGTTCGCCTCTATCACCTTATAAGCGTACACGAAAGACGCCGCCTGCAGATCCTGCCCGGCCGAGGAAGTATAGCCCATCTCACTTAAAATAACATGCCTTACGCCTCCTGAATCTGTCAGGAAACTCTCCTTCTGCAGATAATCCGTCAACACATGAATATTCTTGATGGTGATCACCGGCGTCGTCTCGGAATTCACCACCTTGTTGCCACTGCTCCATGCCTTGGCGCTGGTCAGCGGATAATTATATGGATGCTGGGCCACACCCCAGTCAATATTGCCGCCGGCCTTTATATTTCTGTTAAATTCGTCCAGAATCTCCTTGGAACCGAATCCGCCGTTGGAGTACAGGCTTCTGGCCCACTGCTGATCCAGCGAGATATAGACTCTTGCATTGCCGTTAACGCTGAGGATCGCATTGTAGAACACGCGGAACGCCTTGGCATACTCGTTTACATAGCTGACCGTATCCATGGGTTCTATGTAATTCCATTCCTTTCTGGCATTGATCTCATTGCCGATCACCCAATTCATGACCTTGCCGTGTCCGGTTCCCGCATAGCGGTTCGCCAAAAAGGAAGCCACGGCCGCTATATATTCCGTTCCGGCTTCATCTGCCGCATTGAAAGCATAATACGGGGATCCCGCGCCGCCGGAGCGTGCCCGGGGATGGATCAGATCCATATGTCCCGGATTCATATCGTTTAAGATAATAGCCGTTATTATAATTCCCTTGCCGCTCAGCGTAGAAAAGATATAGTCATACTCCGCCACAACCTGCCCGTTAAAAGCATAATTCCTGCCGTTATACGTATAGTAGACCGTCGGATAAGATGCGTGGGTCGTATTGCCCAGAAGCCGCCTCAGCGGAATATTGTAAGCCGCATGTTTCACGCCCAGATCATCCAGATCCGATCCCCTGAGCTTCTCCGGATCCACCAGCAGCCCCTTCTTTGAGGAAGTATCCCCAAAGGCCGGACTGTACCTTGCAATCGCCTCCGGATTCGTAATATGCCGCGGCCTGCTGATGGCCATAAACTTTCCGTCCTTCTTCACCGCCACGACAAACTTCGAGAACAGCCGCGAACCAGCGCTGTTGTAATTTAAATTGACCGAAAAAGTCAAATCAACATCTTTCTGGTCTTCTATAATATACTCTTCACCTGTCAGAGCGCTTTCGTACACCTTTTCTTCAAAGAGGTAGTAATATCCGTCGTCGCTGACCGCCAGCCCCTCAGCGGACATCGTCACATCCACCTTGCCGGTCTGCGTATTGATGACACAGCTCTCTATGGTGGCAAAGTCCGCTGCATTTTCTTCCGTCAGCTCAATCTCCGGCGGCCTGTTCTTCACACCCTCCAGCACAAAACGCGCCGCGTCAAGAAAAGCCTTGGGAACATCCTTACCGGCATTTTTCTTCACATGCTCTTTCTTGTGCTGTAACATGCTGTACTCCGCAAGCTCCACCGCTTCCGTATGCACCATGGCTTCCACCGCCGCATCAGCCGTCTCCAGCTGCTCCAGATAATAGCGGATTCCGAAGAAGGAACCCGAGCCGGCAAGCAATACAATAACTGCCGCTATCCCCGCAGCCAAAACGGCACGCCTGCGGCTTCCCTGTGGCTTCTGCCTGGTCTCTTTTTGTATCTTATCTTTTTGTTCCTTATCTTTTTGTTCCTTATCTTTTTTTACTTTTTCTTTCTTAACTTTCTCTTTCTTGTTCTTCCGCTCTTTTATCTGGCCGGCAGTCTCCTTGACCGTAAGGGTCTCTTCTACCATCACGGCCTGCTCCAGAGCGTCGTCCTCCCTGACCGTAACGATTTCTTCCATCATCACAGTCTGCTCCAAAGCATCGCCCTCCCTGACCGCAACGGTTTCCTCCACCATCACAGTCTCTTTCTGCATGCGCTTCTTCTGCTTTTCGGCCCTGCTCCTTGCCTTCTCTTCCTTCATCTGCTGCCTGAGACGCTCTTTTCTGGCTTTCGCTTTCTTCTTGTTTTCTTCCACTTTCGCCTTGTCAATCGTTCGTCTGCGCTTCTTTTTCTTCTTGCCGGACGCCGCTGTGCCCAGATTCTGGATTCTTTTGTCGTCCGTGCTCTTATTTGATGTCATGTGCCGCTTCTTCCTTTATACGTTTCATGTGTTCCCTGATCTTGACCTCGTACCCGTTTCCACTGGGCCGGTAAAATTCCCTGCCGTTTAATTCATAAGGCAGGTACTGCTGCGCAACGTAATGGTTCGGATAATCATGCGCATATTTGTACCCTGTTCCCCGACCCAGTTTCGCCGCACCTTTGTAATGGGCATCCTGCAGATGCGTCGGAATAGGCAGGTTCCCGGTCTGCCGCACCGCCTCCATCGCCTGAAAGACCGCATTGCAGGCAGCGTTGCTCTTCGGCGCACAGGCCACATAGGATACCGCCTGCGACAGAATGATCTGTGCCTCCGGCATCCCCACTCTCTCCACCGCCAGCGAAGCATTGACCGCCACGCACAACGCCATGGGATCCGCATTGCCCACATCCTCCGCCGCGCAGATCATGATCCTCCTGGCGATAAAAGTCACGCTCTCTCCCGCATAGAGCATACGGCCCAGATAATAGACCGCTGCATCCGGATCGGATCCGCGCATGCTTTTAATAAAAGCAGATATGGTATCGTAATGACTGTCTCCCGACTTATCATAGCGTAACACTCGTTTCTGAATACATTCCTGGGCCACCGCCAGCGTGATATGTATCTTCCCGTCCTCACTGCGGTTCGTCGTCATGATCCCCAGCTCCACCGCATTCAGCGCATGTCTGGCATCCCCACCGGACAGTTCCGCCAGAAATTCCACGGCCTCCTCATCTATCACCGCCTCATAGGCGCCCATGCCCTTGTCCTTGTCATACACGGCCCTCTGGATCAGCGCTTTGATATCCTCAATAGATAACGGATGCAATTCAAAAATGACAGAACGGGAGATCAGCGCACCGTTCACCTCAAAATACGGATTCTCTGTCGTCGCCCCGATCAGGATCAGCGTACCGTCTTCCACAAACGGCAGCAGATAATCCTGTTGCCCCTTATTGAAACGGTGAATCTCATCAATAAAAAGTATGGTCTTCTTCCCATACATGCCGCTTAAATCTTTGGCTTTCTCCACCACCGCTTCCATGTCCTTCTTGCCGGCGACGGTGGCGTTGATCTGGGTAAACTCTGCGCTGGTCGTATTGGCGATCACTCTGGCCAGAGTCGTTTTCCCCGTACCCGGCGGCCCGTAAAAGATGATCGAGCTTAATTTATCCGCCTTGATCGCACGGTAAAGCAGCTTGTCCTTCCCGATAATATGCTGCTGTCCCACCACCTCATCCAGCGTAGACGGACGCAGCCTGGCGGCCAGCGGTGATTCTTTCTCCTGATTCGTACTCCGCATATATTCAAACAAATCCATAATGTTGTTCCTGTATCCCGTCTGTATCTATATGTTGTGGTCTGCCGTTCTTATGCCCGCTCTCAGGGCACATACTGTCTTTTATCATACCATTTTACGCCGCAAACCGCAACTTCCACTTTTTACACATCCTTCTTCAACATTTTTTCTATATAGTCATCACGCTTCGCTGTCGCCTCCACCCAGCCCGGGCGAAATCCGCTGCGGATCGCATTTTTTACAGACTTTACGTTGGACCAGGCGGCACAGTAGAAAGGCACCAGCCCACGTTCAAAAGTCTCTCTGGCCAGCCTGTTCGTAAGTGCCGACGCGATTCCCTGCTTTCTGTAGGCCGGCAGGACATCCACTCCGATCTGCCACATCGTATCACAGTCCGCGGAGCAGCCGGCCAGCCCGATCAATTCTCCCCTGTAAAAAGCGCCCACCGCCAGCCTGTCCAGATGTTTCCGGTCCGCACACAGGGCATTCTTCCATTCCGGCAGATAAAGCTGTGCAAACTCCGGCGCTTCCATGACTTTGAGTTCATAGGCACATCGTTGTTCATACCCGAACACCGCATCAATGTCCGGCAGAAAATAATCGGCCATAAAGCAGATCCGTGCGCCTGCTTTCTCCAATATTCTGTTCAAAGGATACAGTCCCGGCGTCTCGAAACAATGCTCAACGGCAGGCATACTTTCAAGAAAACGCTCAATCTCCGGAAGCAGCTCCTTCTGACCCGTGACCACGACATTGGTGCCGTAGGATACCAGATTACAGATATGCGGCAGTTCAAGATACCTTCTGGCCCGGTCGGATGGCGCAGATACATGGGTGCTGTTTTGTGGCGCCACAAAATCCTCCGGCGCACAACAGCAGTCGTAAGCCGACTGCCGGAGCGCTGTTTTAAGAATCATATTATTGTCCATTCTGTTTTTTTCCTTCCTTGGTTTAATATTTTTTGTTAATCAAACAACAGCTCATCCACCGTCACGAACTCATATCCCTGTTCCATTAGTTCATCAATGATCTGAAGCGCCGCCGTCACGGTAGATTTGTATTCATCGTGCATCAGGATAATATCATTCTCATCCGCCTTCGACATCACTTTCTGCACGATGCGGGCCACATTGTCGCTGCACCAGTCCAGCGGATCGACGGTCCACAGCACAGGAAACATATTCAGCTCTTTCTCGAATTTCTTATCCCATGTGCCGTAAGGCGGCCGCACATACTGCACTTCCTGTCCCGTCAGCTCCTCGATCACTTCGTTAGTCTGAATCAGTTCTTCCTTAAAGGTTTCGCTGTTGCTGCTGCTCAGCTGTATGTGGCTGTAGGTATGGTTGCCGATCAGATGACCTTCATCAGACATACGACATATCAGCTCCGGATACTGTTCTGCATGCATCCCCGTCACAAAAAAAGTAGCCTTGACACCCCGCTCCTTCAAACCATCCAAAAGCTGTTCGGTATAGTAAGGATGCGGCCCGTCATCAAACGTAATGGCAATCTTCCTGCTGTCCTCCATCTCGCCGGCTGCTTTCGCCGAAAGTCTGTCGCTCATGACCGCTGCCCCGCACAGCAACAATGCCGCTGTTAAAACAGCGGCTGTTTTCATTGCTTTTCCTATCCGGATACTTCTCTTTCCATACATCCCGCACACCATCCTTATTCGACCACAAGTCCCTGACAACGCCTTATTATATCGTCTGGCCCTGCCGCTCATGATAACAGGCGCTTTTATGCCGCCTGCATTTTATCTTTATAAGGAATCTATATGTCGATGGGACAGTACACAGACTATCAACTGGTCATAACCGGCACTCCGTCCTCCAAATCTCTGTACAAAAAGTCCTAACTTGACGGCATCCAAATCTGAAATGCCTTCGTGTATCCCTGTCCATAATCCAGTTTAACACAAAGCTCTCCATTATGCATCTGTACAATTTTATGGGCAATGCTGAGTCCCAGCCCGCTGCCGCCGGTAGTGCACCGAGCCTTGTCCGCCCTGCTGAACGGTTCAAAAATATGTTCCGCAAACTCTCTGTCAATGGCCATGCCGTCATCCGCCACCGTAAAACAATAGTCCTCCAGCCGTACCAATGCCTTACCGCCTTCCTTTCCATAACGGACAGCGTTATGGAGCAGATTTGTAATAGCACGTGTCATCTGAACCTTATCCACCAGGCAGGGCATGGGTTCTTCCGAGATATCTATAACAAGCGCTATTTTCTTTTCCTCGAAGTCGGTATATACCGCTGCCGTACATTCTCTGACAAGCTCCCCCAGATCGTCCGCTTCCCTGTGCAGTTCAAAACCGCTGCTGTCCATTTTCACATACTCGAATAACAGTGTGATCAGCTCATTCATCCGCATGGATTTACTGTAAATAGCCGCCAGATATTCCTGCCGTTTCTCTTCCTCTTTCACTACGCCGTCAGACAGTGCCTTGCTGTAGCCGCACAATGTTGTGAGCGGTGTCTTAATGTCATGTGCTATATCAGATAACAGCAGATTTCTCTGCCGGTCGTAGGCAAGCTGTTGCGCTTTTTCCTCTTCTATCAGTTCATTGACTTTCTTAGTCACTACATAATAGTAATAGAATGCACCGATCATCCAAGGCAACAGACTGATAAACAGTATCACCAGCACCACCACGATGACTATGATCCGCAAAGCCACTCCCCATCTGCCGGTGAACAGTGGTGATGTCACTGCAATACGCAGCGAATCTCCCATCAGTTTGCCGATACTTCCCTGCACATAGCCGGATATCGTCCCCGGAAGAAGTGTCGCCATAGAATATAATAACGTCTGCAACGCAAAAGAGACAGGATTCCCACCGCCACTGATCGAAATCTGCAGTCCGGATAAAATATCTGCTGTTTCCATAGTCAGTTTCTGATAGAGGAATCCGATTGCTTCTTCACTGGCGTAGATAAAGAACATGACAAACAGGAATCTTTTGATCAGGAACCATCTAAGAGACCTCTTTGCACCTGCTCTGCCGTTACTTCCCATATGCCTTTATAACCTCTCGTCCTTCTCCAGGCGGTATCCCAGCCCTCTTATGGTCTTGATGTACTCCTTACCATTATGCTCCAGCTTCGTCCGCAGCTTCGAAATACCAACCATCACACTGTTGTCGGATGCCATATACTCATCACCCCAGGCATTCTCATAGATCTGCTGCTTGGTAAATACCTTGCCCGGCTCCTCCATAAAAAGCCGCAGGATCTTGAACTCAATGGACGTCAGCTCTATCACTTCCTCCCCGCGGTATACAAGACATGCCTCCGGATCAAGGCACAGATCTCCCGCCCGCAGCTCCTTCACCTTTTTACTCTTGTCGGCTCCCGCGCCCAGCGAGTAAAAACGGCGAATGTTGGAGTTCACTCTGGCGACCGCCTCAAGCGGTTCAAAAGGTTTCGTAATATAATCATCCGCTCCAAGATCAAGCCCCAAGATCTTATCCGTATTCGTTCCTTTAGCCGACAGCATGATGACCGGAATATTACTGTTCTCCCTCACATTACGTAACACACGGTATCCATCCAGCCCCGGCATCATAATATCCAAAAGCAGCAGATCCGGTTCCTCCTTCTTTACCCGTTCCATCGTCTCGAGACCGTCAGCTGCCTCCAGCACCTCGTACCCGTCCTTTTCCAGATACAGACGAAGGAGATCCCTGATCTCCGCCTCATCGTCTGCGATCAATATCCTGTATCCCATGTTTGCCACTCCTCTTTGTATTCTTTATTATGCAGCCTGTTATGCACACTGCCCGTCCCGTATGGAACAGAGTCTGCGGTACAGTGCTGCATTGGTCAGACAATGGTACGGCGCCACATAGAAAATGTGCACCAGTCCGCAGGTCAATACCCCGAGCATCTCCCACAGAATAAAGGACAGATCCAACACAAACGCATTCCACTTCTGTCCATTCATCATATCCCTGCTCATCTTCATCGCCTCTTTATAAGGCATATCAGGATGCTCTGCCAGAATATATTCCACCATCCGGTATTGATACTGCTTATAAATCCCGGGAATTAAAAATAACAGTGCCCATAAAAATATGGATAACTGCGTATGGAACATGGTCTTCACAACATTCCTGTAAGAATGGTCAAAGCCGTAAGCCACATCCTTTACCTCTGCCCGGCCATCCAGGCTCTTTAACATAAACCGGCCCGCTCCTACAATCAAAGGAAAGACCAGCAGAATTTCATATATCAGCATGATCGCAATCATTATCAGGAATACAATCAAAAAAATAACAAGCATAATGATAAAACCGACGATAAATCCTATAAATTCTTCTGTTCCATTCATATCATCTGTATTTTTATTATAAATAGTCTCCGGCGTATCATCTTCCATTAAAATAATCGTTGCCAGATTTTCGCTTCCGCCAATGTTTCCACTCATATCCTCATCTGCCATGGATGTTTCCTCCACCACAGCCGAACTCACTTTAGCCGGCACCCCGGATGCAGAGGAAAATACATTGCCGATCCAGTTCCCACCCAGTACCATTAAAACCAGTGCCACCAGCACACTCTTCCAGTAATTCCTCTGCAGGGCCTCTTTCGCCTGCTGTTTTAGTTCTCTTCTTGTCCACATACCTGTTTACCCCCCCCCTAAATTTTACAGGTATTCACTTTTTAGTCTCCATTGTTCTTTATTTACCGAAAATCAATCTATTACAACTGTTTTCCGCCCTACTTTTGTAATAAGGATACCATCTGTTTCTTAAACAAAAACCGCGGAAACCTTAATCTATTCTTAAATCAGGTATAACCAGATCATACCATTTTACGCCACTTTCGGCAATGGTCTGTCACTAGCGTGTCACTAGTGAAGTACACACCTCGACATTTCATCAGCATAAAACAGAACGCTTATGCCCTTCCTACAGCTACCCTCTCCGTCGCACTCGATCCGGTATTCCGGAAGCTGGTCAGTCCTGTGCCTTTAGGCGCCTGCTCCCGCAGATACCGGTCATTGACATATCTTCTGTACAGAATCCTCTGGTTATCCGCGTTCCACCAGTTTACCAGATGGTCAGCCCTGCACCGCTTACAGAATACCGGGAAGTTTTCCAACCGTGTTGTCGCGGTCACTTTCAAGACTCTGGTGCTGCATACCGGGCACAGTCCCCAGCCGCTCCTGTCGATGCGGAGGAAATTGTCCGGGACCGGCTGCTCTTCCTGTTGCGGTTCCAATCCGGCTTCCTGTTCAGGCGCCGCCGTTTCCTCCTTATGCGCTGCCGGTTTTTCCTGTGCTTTCTCCTGTACTGCATCCGGCCCTTTACCTCCCGTGATCGTGTCAATCATGCATAACTCACAGAATGCTTCCGCTGACCGCCTTAACATACCGGATATATGTTTTGGTGTCATTCCCCTGCATGACTGTTCATTCGCTTTTGTGACCACACTGGTAAAGTCATACAGCATATCATAATACTTGATCTCTTCTTCCGCGTTTCCAATGGGGCACAGAGGCACATAGGACATTGACAATATAATATGCTTACCTAGGGAGCCGATAGGGTGTGAATACCTCCGTTCCGAGCCTTGGAAGGAAGGAGGCGTTTTTTATGAGTACATATGAGGAATTACAGATCATACTTACTTTTGCTTTACTGATCGTAGCCATTCTGAACATGAAAAATAAAAAATAGCACCCCCGCTCTGACAAAGTAAAGGTGCTATTTTTTAGTCTTTATTGCGCCGGAAACGGATAGGTGTAAGCTATCGTATCGACTTCCTTGTTAAGCATATTATAAGCAATCCAATACTTAATTGCAATATATAATCGCACTTTGACAATATAATATGTTTACCAAGGCAGCCGATAGGGCGGCTGTGCACCCCGTTCCGAGTCTTGCGGAAAGGTGTGGTGCTTATGAGTACATATGAAGAATTCATGGTGATCTTAACCGTGGCGCTACTGATCGTGGCAATTCTGAATCTGAAAAATAAGTAAAGCCGCTCTGTCCTGGTAAGATAAGCGGCTCTACTTAGATACGTTATATCGCCGGAACGGGAAGACTTGACCTTCCTTATCGGCTGTCTTGTTAAGCATATTATACCCAATCCATCCCACAATTTCAATGGGGATTCGTACATTGACAATATAATATGTTTACCAAGGGAGCCGAAGGGGCGATTACGTCAGCCACCGGACGAAAGAAAGGGGGCTGGTGCTATGGTTACATACAGTGACTTATTCACATTCGTAATTATGCTTTGCGCCGTTATAACTCTTGTTATCAACATCAAACGCAAAAAGTAGCGCCCTCGTCCTGGTAAGATAAGGCGCTACTTTACGTAGTTAATTATTCTCCGGCGGCTGGCCGTATCCAGCTTTCGGCTCTCTTGTTAAGCATATTATAACCAATATGCAAAATTCTGTCAAACAGAAAAACCGCTCCGATGTTACCAGCACCAGAGCGGCCCCGAAACTATTAACAGGATGCACCTGCTATAGAATCAACTCGACACTGATACTATAGCACATTCTGGTACATCCATGCAATAGGGTGTATTTTTTATACCCATTTTTCAGGAGGTACCATCATGCCCAGAGGAAGAGCACTTAAGAATCCCAACGGATACGGCTCCGTTGTAAAACTGTCCGGCAAGCGGAGGAACCCTTTTGAAGTGAGAGTCAATACACGGATGGACGAACGCTACTACCCTATTTATGACGTTCTGGGGCGATTCCCCAACCGGGAAGAAGCGCTGATCGCACTCGCTGACTATAACAAGAATCCTTTCAGTGTCCCCGATCGGAATATAACTTTCGCACAACTCTATGAGAAATTCTACAAGAATAAGTATGAATTAAGCGGAAAGACATACTCCCAAAGTTCCATGGCCTGTACCAGATCAGCCTACAGCCGCTGTGGCGCATTATATGACCTCGCCTACAGAAAATTACGTGCGGACGACTTCCGGACCGTTCTGGGGCAGCAGGGGTCATCAGGAAAGCCCTTATCTCATGCCATGCAGGAGCACATAAAGAACCTATTCACGCAGATGGATAAATTCGCCCTGCAAAACGACATCACAGAAAAGGGCTATGCCACCTTTGCATCTATCACTGTAGCCGAGGACGATACACCCGGCGTTCCCTTCACCGCTACCGAACTACAAACCCTCTGGGATAATAAGGATGTTCCATGGGTAGACAGCATCCTGATCTATATCTATTCCGGGTGGAGAGTTTCGGAACTAATCCAGATGCCAACAGAGGATATCGACCTGACAGCCGGTACCTTCAAAGGCGGCTTAAAGACTGCAGCCGGCAAAAACAGGATCGTGCCTATCCATTCCAAGATACGCCACTTCGTGGAACACAGGCTGGAAGAAAACCATGGGATCCTGTTCATCATTAAAGAAAGGCCTGCCACTGCCCAGACATACACCAGACTGTTCAAGTCAACTTTAAGATCCATCGGGATCACCACCTACCATACCCCGCACGACTGCAGGCATACGTTTACATCCCTTTTGGACAGCGCCGGTGTCAATCAGGTATGCATTGACCGTCTGATCGGCCACGCCTCCGGCTCACTGACGACACGCACATACACCCACAAGACCATTGAAGAATTAAGACAGGCCATAGAAATGATATAACCCTCATGCGGTCACCTGCAGAGGGCTATATTTTTGTCACTAACCTGTCACTAGCGGAGTGCAAAACATCCGTTATTAATAACCGTCGTAATTCTTGTAATCCGCATAAAATCAATATTTTCAATATAAAGAAAAACGATAAAAACAAACTATATTTAATCTATTCTTAAATCTCTGTCCTTCCATGTTTTTCTCCGGCCGCAGCGCTTTACACGGAATAATAACACATCGAGAAGTCCGCAGGTTTATGCCGTCTTCTCATCTGTAACCTTTCTATCATATCACTTATTCACCGGAAATCCATATATTTCACATACAGAGTCTCAAATTCTCCCTGTTCTGCCAGATTAATGCTTTCAATATATGACAGCCGGTTTTCCAGCGTTTCTTTATCCATACTTCCGCTCAATAAATCACGTCCAATATGATATGCACCGGCCAGAGAGGTGTTCCCCGCTGCCGTTACCCTGCCCCGCATACTTACAGGCAGCAATCCGATCCTGAAAGCGGCTTCCACATCCAGATAATAGCCGAATCCTCCGGCAAGATACACCTGCCTGATCCTGGGCTGGCCCATTTTCTTCCACAGAATCTCAACGCCTGCACGCACTGCCGCCTTTGCCATCTGTAGGTCTCTAATATCTTTATTATACAGCCTTACTGCCGGTTCTCCTGTACAAATACCTTCCGTAAACCAGGGTTCCTCCAGCAGTCCCGTCTCATCCAGAATCCCTCTTTCTAACAGCTCCGCAGCATTAGCGATCATATCGCTGCCCACGATACCTGCCCCGGCTCCCCCTTCAAAGGCCGGACCCGCCGCCGCCGCTGTAACGATCATACGTCTGCCATCCGTGATCGCCATCTCTCCATTTGTCCCCAAGTCGATTAAAAGCCTGGTGCTTAAATCTGTATCTTCTTCCCCTAACGCCAAACTTTCACATTGACCATAACAGTCTATCCGTCTGTCATCCGGAAGCATCTTAAGTGCATACAATCCCGCCACAATGTCGCCACCCACAAACGCACTGATACCAGGTGCTATCCATACCGTAAAATCCCACGCAGGATCCTTGTACACCTGCAAACCGATATCCACTGGTGTAAAAGGGCTGCTTCCCAAAGATAACACATCATATCCCATAAGCAGATGCGTCATGGTCGTGTTGCCTGCAATACACATACCCCGGATAGCTGTACTGCTTTTTTCAAATTGCATAACACCTTCTTTTAATACTGACACAACCAACTGCCGCAATTCTTCACGATGCCCGTCACAGGATGCCCTGATCCGTGAAAGGACATCTGAACCATAACGCCTTTGAGGATTCATGGCACAATACGTGTCAAGAATACGACCGTTATTAACCTCCATAAGCTGCATGGCTATCGTGGTAGTTCCAAGGTCAACTGCGATCAGGCCTTCCGTTACGGCAGTTATCCTTTCTGGTGCGGCTTTTTGCTCACTATTCGGCTTCTTTTCTATAACATCTGTATCAGTAGCTGCGCTTTCTTTCATAACGTCTGTACTTGAAACACTCGTTGTTTGATTTATTGACTGCACATTTTGCTGACTCAACCGGTCATTATTTTCCGGCATATCTATCATATTAGAAATAATAGCAATTTTCTTCTCTTCCGCGAACGCCAGCCTGATGACACAATCGTCCTTCGGTCTGGCCAAACATGCCAGGCGATATCCCTGCCGTAGCTCATCTGCCGTCATCACGCTTCTCTCCAGCATTGTCGGTATCATAACACCTTCTATGAATTGTACGCGACATCTGCCGCAATCTCCTCTTCCGCCGCAGAAGCTTCCCTCCAGTAATCCGTTTTTCAACAGAGTTGACATGAGCGTCATCGAAGAATCATGTGTCACAGTGACACTATGCTCCTTCTTTCCCTCAGACAGCCTGGTTGTTTTTCCGTTATCCAGAACGATTGTAATTTTTACTTCTTTTGAACTTCTTTCCATTCTATATGGATCTCCTATGATTAAACAAATTGGTTTTTCTCACTATCATAGCGATAGTCAATAACAGCCAGTTTATTTTCTATCTCCTGCCGGTCAATATCCAGATCATCACAGAGTGCGTCGAGATCATCATAGAAATCCCGCAATTTCAAATTGATAAAACTTAATAACATAACAGGGTCTTTTGGTATCATAAACCTTCCCTCCTTTCCGCAATCTATATATTTATCCCATATTTGTCCTATATTTGTCCCATATTTATCCTATATTTGATTTCATCCGTTATCATCGCAGTTCCATTTCCACCCTGTAGGTCGTACCGTCGCTGACGATTCTGGCCATACTGCCGCAGATCAGCGGCATCATCGGCGGCAGATGTCCAATATCAAGATCCATCATCACCGGTACACGATACTGCCGCAGCATCTCATACACTGCCTGATAACGGTCGATACCAAATTCTTCTACACCCATACCGCAACGTGGCCTGCCAATCAGGAAGCCTTTACAATGACGAAACCATCCTGCATGTTCCATCTGCCACATGGCACGTCTGATACTCATTAAATTCATGTCACAGGCTTCCAGGAACCATACGATTCCATCTTCCCTGTATCGCTCTGTGAACTCGACAACCTTATCGTATTTCGTGCCGGTCAGATTGACAAGACAGTCCATACAGCCGCCCAGCAATCTGCCGCTAAATTCAATAACATCCGTCCCATGTAAATTATTTTCTATTGCAAGACTTTCTATATTCGTCCTTCCATCCGGCAGAATATATTTTATAACAGATGTTTCCGTCAAATTGTATGGCTCGTAAGGATGTTCCTCATCCTTTAACGATTCCCGCTCCCACTTGTCATATCCCTGCATGGTCAGTTTCTGCCCTCTAAGAAGCCCCATAGCATCTTCCAGAGACACATGTCTCGGCTCCATACCAAAGGCAGCGGCACATGGACCATAAATAGCAGCTGTATCGCACAGCGTAGCCAGAAGCAAAGTCATATTCGTGTTATCCGAATACCCCATATACCATTTTGGAGCTGCATTTTTTATCTCATCGAAGTTTACATAATCCAAAATCTCACACATTAACTCGCCACCGCCGCAGGAAATTATGCAATCGCTTGTTTTGTTACAGTAATATTCCGTCAATTCTCTGCCGCAGCTCTCCGGCGAACTGCTGATCCCCACACCGTCAGATGCCTGGCAATTTGGGCCAAACTCCAGTGAATATCCCTGTTCCCGCCATTTCTTCTGGGCATTTTCAAATCCGCTTTTGTAGGGTTCTATGGCACAGCCGAAAGATGGCGCAACAAATGCTATGGTTCCTTTTTCTTGCAAAAATTTTGGGAATTTCATTCCGTTCTCCTCCTTTTGATAAACAATATCACACGTTAATGAAATATGGATTTAATATTTTCTGCGATTTTGCATGATAACCTTCAAAAAATCATCTGTTTTCCAATTTCATAAAATACAGGTGTTCTATCTGAATGCATTTGACTATTATTTTAACACACAATTCCTGCTTACTCCATAACAGAATTGCATAACAGTGCAAATTTCGCAGCAATTTGACCCAAAATTCTGCGCCAGCCTCAAAATACATGACAACCTATAAATTGAGCCGGAAGAATCTGATCCGCCTTCACCCTATTTCATAACACAAAATATGTAACACCCTATAACAAAGTCAAATACCCAGCAGCAAGCTGACAGGGCATCAAAATTCCAGCGCAGCAGGCTGCAGGTTATTTGAGCCTCGCGGCAGTCGCCAAATATCCATGCATGCAGGCATGGCTGCCTGGCTCGTTGCTTCGCGGGAATAAAAGTACATGGAAAAGCCTTCCCAAAATATAATATCTCAGGAAGGCTCCTAACGTTACACATGATATTGTAGCGCACGTATTTTTATAACCATGTCGTTTTTCCGTGGGCGGTTGTATCAAGTTCTTTCAATTACATCTGCTACACATCACAGCTCCCATCTATCCCTTACGTTTTGCGGCCAGTGCTCCATTTTCCATAACAATCAATATTGTATCCTTGCTGCTTACCTGATCCGCCAGAATCAGCTTCGCCGACAATGTCTCCACATACTTTTGAATATAACGCTTCAACGGCCTCGCTCCATAAACCGGGTCATAGGCATTTTCCACGATGAACCGTTCCGCCTCCGGTGTCAACTCAATCTGCAGTTCTCTGTCCGCAAGACGTCTGTTCAAATCCTCCACGATCAGGTAGATAATATTACTAATGTTATTTTTTGTCAGTGGTTTGAACAGGATCGTCTCATCCAGCCTGTTAAGAAACTCCGGCCGGAAATGACTGCGCAGTTCACTCATGACCATCTGTTCTGCTTCCTCCGTAATCGCACCCTGCGCATCAATACCATCCAGAAGATAGTTCGCTCCAATATTCGAAGTCATGATCAGGATTGTATTCTTAAAATCCACCGTTCTTCCCTGCGAGTCCGTGATCCGTCCGTCATCCAAAACCTGCAGCAGCACATTGAATACATCCGGATGAGCTTTCTCAATCTCATCAAAAAGCACTACCGAATAGGGCTTTCTTCTGACCGCTTCCGTCAACTGTCCTCCTTCCTCATATCCGACATATCCGGGAGGCGCTCCGATCAGTCTGGACACAGAATATTTCTCCATATACTCGCTCATATCAATACGTACCATATTTGTCTCGTCATCAAACAACGATGCCGCCAACGCTTTGGCAAGTTCCGTCTTACCCACACCGGTAGGTCCAAGAAAGAGAAATGACCCGATCGGCTTTGTAGGATCTTTGATGCCGGCTTTGGAACGAATGATAGCATCCGTTACTTTTGTCACACCCTCGTCCTGCCCAATCACTCGTTTGTGTAATTCATCGTCCAGATGCAGCGTCTTATTCCGTTCACTCTCGGTCAGCCTCGATACCGGAATTCCTGTCCAGCGGGAAATAATCCGTGAGATCTCTTCATCTGATACACTCTCATGCACCAGCGACAGATCTTTACATTTCACCTGTTCTTCTTCAATCTCCAGCTGCTGTTTTAAAGCCGGCAGCCTGCCGTAACTGAGCTCGGCCGCCTTCTCGTAATCACCTTCGCGCTGGGCAATCTGAATCTGATTGTTGATCTCGTCAATCTCCTCCCGCATTCTGGACAGTTTCTCCACGGAGGCCTTTTCATTTTCCCACTGTGCCATGCGATTTTTCAGTTCTTCTTTCAATTCTGCCAGTTCCCGCTGCAAATTGGCCAGACGATCCCTGCTCAGATTGTCATCTTCTTTTTTCAGTGCCGTCTCTTCAATCTCCAGCTGCATCACCCTGCGCTGCAGCTCATCCAGCTCCGTGGGCATGGAATCCAGTTCCGTCTTGATCAGCGCACATGCCTCATCTACCAGGTCAATGGCTTTATCCGGCAAAAAGCGATCCGAAATATAGCGATTCGACAGCACCGCGGCACTGACCAGCGCATTATCCATGATCTTTACGCCATGAAAGACCTCGTAACGTTCTTTCAGACCGCGCAGAATAGAGATTGTGTCTTCCACAGTCGGTTCTTCAACCATGACCGGCTGAAAACGCCTTTCCAGCGCGGCATCCTTCTCAATATACTGCCGGTATTCGTCCAAAGTCGTCGCACCGATACAGTGCAGCTCACCTCTCGCCAGCATGGGCTTCAACATATTGCCGGCATCCATGGCACCGTCCGTCTTTCCTGCGCCCACAATTGTATGCAGCTCGTCTATGAAAAGAATGATCTGCCCGTCGCTGTTTTTTACATCATCCAGCACCGCTTTCAACCGTTCCTCGAACTCACCCCGGTATTTCGCACCGGCCACCAGTGCCCCCATATCCAAGGCAAAAATCTTCTTATCTTTCAGCCCCTCCGGCACATCACCTCTGACGATACGCTGGGCCAGCCCTTCCGCAACCGCCGTCTTACCCACACCCGGCTCTCCGATCAGCACCGGGTTGTTCTTCGTTTTCCGGGAAAGGATGCGGATCACATTGCGAATCTCATTATCTCTGCCAATGACGGGATCTAGCTTCTGATTTCTGGCACGTTCCACCAGATCCTGCCCGTATTTCTCCAGCGTATCATAGGTTGCTTCCGGATTGTCGGAGGTGACTCTCTGATTGCCACGCACCGTAGAAAGCGCCTGCAGAAAGCGCTCTTTGGTGATGCCGAACTCCCGAAAGATTTCCTTGATTTCTCTGTTTGGATGCTTCAACATGGCCAAAAACAGGTGTTCTACGGAAACATACTCATCGCCCAGCGCCCTGGCTTCATCCTCCGCACCGATCAAAACCTTGTTTAAATCCTGCCCGATGTAAATCTGTCCTCCCTGCACCTTTGTCCGCCTGCGAATGCCCTGCTCTACACGGTTTGTAAAATATTCCTTCTGTATCTCCATCTTCTCGATCAGTTTCAGGATCAGGCTGTCATCAATGGTAAGCAGGCTATATAACAGGTGTTCCTGTTCAATCTCCTGATTCCCATATTCGTAGGCCAGCTTCTCACACTGCTGTACCGCCTGCATCGATTTCTGTGTAAATTTTGTCAGATTCATAAGTCTCCCTCCTTTAGAATGATGCTTTCCGACATCCTGCATTATCCATTATGTCATCGTTCTATCACTTTACTCCATGCTGCTTCAAATACATGAAAATATCTAACGTTATTATCATAATCTGTATTATTTATAACTTCTGATATTTTGTGATCGTACCTGAATGCGTGCTTTGTTTGTTCTACTGACATTATCACAATACAACGGATTGTTAGCACTGTCAAGAGGTGAGTGCTAATAAATTTATTAAAATTTTGCAAACCCAGTATTTATGCGGGTTTGCGTGTCCTAGAATTTAAAACATCACCTGTTATATACCTCTACTACACCATTACTACACCATTTTTTTATTTTTTGGTGTAGTAACTCAGCCGCCAACTGCCAGTGCGTACCGCTCCACTTCCTCCCTAACATCCTCTCTGCCTGCGATATGGTTATACAGATTCTGGCTTCCGCCTGCTCTCCTATCTTTCGGGCTGTTGCCCGTCCGCAGGAAAGCATGGCGGATAGTTTTTCAATATCAACCGTTATTGGTTCTTTTGATTCTCGAAATAATGTTTTGTTCATAGACTTTCCCTCCTTGAAAAGATAATATATAATCACTGTTCGGATACATATGCTTCACAATCTTAACAGCTCTCCCTGTTGCGGATTGTCTCAGCAACCATATCTTCCGTATATCCACAGTTCTGTAAAAAGTCTTTTGCCTTTTCAGACACTTCAGCCATTGTCTGTGGTATCACCTTTCTTGGAAGTTTTGCATCTAACTCTCCCACAATACCAGCTTCACATAGCCGCTCAATAAAGTGGCTGGCTAGTACTACACTACATATTTAAACCGATATGTCATAATCAGCAAATTTAAAACAAGGAGCACTCCATTCGATCAGAATACTCCCTGTTTACCACAATTTAAACCCGTATCTTTATAACTTTTTCAGTAAAATCTCTCTGTCATGCTCATTAACCGCAAGCACATTCACACATAGTCTTTCGTTCTCCGTCCTGGTTTTATCCGCGCCTCACAGCTTTTCCAAAAGCATCGCCCTATCCGC
>VSOD01000001.1:15055-42731 GCA_009774655.1 Lachnospiraceae bacterium | reverse complement strand
GCGCATAGAGTTGTCATTACTTTGAATTATAAACAAGCAACCGTAAACCATGCACCGCCCTATGTGGGAGAAAAGGGGGAATCATCTATGCCTTGCACAGAAGCATACAAAGAACATATCATGTATACATTCGACGGCTTTTGCAAGACCGTCATACGCTTTCTCCCCAGCTCTGCTGGGGGTTGGGATTGTTTCAATCAAAAAGACTACCAGCAATTGCTGATAGTCTTTTCTATTTACAATATGAACTGCAGCCGTTCTCTCCGCTTATCCGAAATACTCCGTATACACATCAAAGAAATCCATCGTCTTCACGTTCTCATCATGGATGAATCCCACACTGTCCCACAGATCCTCATTCAGATTCCTGGTCAGGGTCTCCACATAGGCATCATACTCTGTCCAAAGGCCTCAGCACGCCTCTGATCCACGATCTTGATCTTATTGGCATCGGTCTCGTCTCTGTCAAACGTATTCAGACACTTGATCACATGATAGCCGAACTCCGTCTCCACCACGTCGCTGATCTCGTCCTTGCCCAGATTAAAGGCCGCCGTCTCAAAAGCCGCCTCCATCTCGCCCTTGCCAAAAGAATAGGTGCTTCTGTCATCCTCACTGTAACGGCGGATCAGTTCGTCGAAATCTTCCCCTTCCTTCGCCAGCCGCAGCGCTTCACAGGCCTTCGCGTAGGCATCCTTCTTCGCTTCCTCCGCATACTCCACCTTCCTGCCCGTCCCGTCCAGCGCATAGGTCTTGATCAGAATATGCTCCACCGTGATCGTCCTCGCCTCGTCGTCGCTGATCTCCGGGTTGATATCCTTGATCGTATACTGATACACCTTTTCCGCCAGGGCAAACTCCGTATACAGATCGCTGACCGTCTTCCTGGAGATTCCCATCTTCTCTATCTCCGCATCGTTGAGCGCCCCGTAGTAAGCGTCGGCGGCATTCTCCACCTGTGCCTTTTCCTCATTGTTTAATTCCACCTGGTAGCGCTCCGCCATCAGATTCATCGTCTTGATCCGGGCGATCTGCGCCAGCGCGATATCCTTCACATTCTGCTCCAGCGTCACGCCGTCCACATTGGTGGCCCAGATTTCCGGTCCGTAGACGCTCTCGTAACGATTCTGTATATTGGTCAGATAGACCATGATCTCCGGCAGGGAACAGGTGCTGGACTCGATCCGGAAGATCTCGTCCCTGTCAAATCCTGTGGTAAGCACCACCTTTGTGCCGATTCCTTTCCCGTCGCCGCATCCGGTCAGACTGCCCAGGCACAGTCCCCATGCCAGCAAAATTCCCGCCGCACCTTTTAACCTCTTTTTTATCATAAATTCATTACTCTCTCTTCTTCCTCGATTCCCGACCGGCGGCCGCAAATATTACCTTCTGCCGGACACGCCTCACTCTATCATATTCCCCGCTTTGTCAAACCATACTTCCCCATTGGTCAGCACATAATCCTCCCCGCGCAAAACTGCCTGCACATAATCCTGCGCCGATACCAGTCTGCGCCGAAAAGCTACCCCGCCGCCAAACAGCATCGTCCCGTGGGCATCCGATCCCGCAGTCAGAGGCAGCCCGTGTTTTCCGGCATAGGCGATCGCCCGCCTGTCGAATTCCGGTTCATTGTGCGCACGGCTTTTTGAGTTGGAATGCGTCGCGTTCACGCCCTCCACGCCGTCCACCCACCGGGGATAAAGACGGACATCCGGAATGTAGCCGGCCTCTCTGTACGGATGCGCATGAACCACCAGCCCGCCCGCCTCATGAATCATCCGGTACTGCTCCTCCACCGTCGCCGTCCTGATCTGCGGATGCGCCCTCATCCACGCCGCATCCACGCCATAGATCAAAAATTCCGTGCCGTCGTATCCGGCCTCATATCCGTAGAAAACATCCAGCCCGATCTTCGCGCCTTCCTCAGCCGCCTGAAGATACCCCTGCTCGAAGGCGTCCACCCACTGCTCCCAGGGCATACGTCTGTCAACTGCCGTATTGCCGCCCCAGTTATGATCCGTCACGAAGATTCCGGTGTAGCCGTATTCTTTACAGGCTCTTGCCATTTCCGCTCCGGTACTCTGCGCACAGGCACTGGACTGTGCCGTATGCAGATGTGTCTCATATAAATAAGGATATTGTTCCCGAATTGTCGCCATATATTATCTTTTCCTTTCCAGATCTTTTTCAACCACAAAGTTCCCCTGCCGTAAAAAAGGGGATTAAATCACGTGTTGATACACTAACCTAATCCCCCACCGTCTTATATTTTATGCGATCACATGGATCCAGCCTTCCGGCGCCTCGATCCGTCCCATCTGAATACCCGTCAGCGTGTCATACAGCTTCTTCGTCACCGGGCCCATCTCATGCATACCACTGGGAAAAGCGATTTCCCTGCCGTGATCCACGATCTTGCCCACCGGAGAGATGACCGCCGCCGTACCGCACAGGCCGCACTCCGCAAACTCGGCCACTTCTTCGATCGGAATCTCCCTCTCCTCCACTTCCAGACCAAGATACTCCTTCGCCACCACCATCAGAGAACGCCTCGTGATGGAAGGCAGGATGCTGTCGGATTTGGGTGTCACAACCTTATTGTCCTTCGTCACAAACAGGAAGTTGGCCCCGCCTGTCTCCTCCACCTTCGTTCTGGTGGCCGCATCCAGATAGAGGTTCTCATCATATCCCTCTTCGTGGGCCTTCACGATGGCATGCAGGCTCATGGCATAATTCAGCCCCGCCTTGATATGCCCTGTGCCGTGGGGCGCCGCCCTGTCAAAATCACTCACTTTCAGGGTCAGGGGCTTCACGCCGCCCTTAAAGTAAGGCCCGACCGGTGTCGTAAACACTCTGAACTGGTACTCGTCCGCCGGTTTCACCCCGATCACCGCAGAACTTGCAAACATACAGGGGCGGATATACAACGTAGCGCCGGACCCATAAGGCGGTACGTATGCCGCATTGGCCGCCACGGTCTGCGCCACTGCCTGTACGAACCTTTCTTTCGGGAACACCGGCATCTCCAGTCTCCGGCAGGTATCCTCCATGCGCTGTGCATTCAGATCCGGACGGAAAGTCACGATACGGCCGTCCTCCGTAGTATAGGCCTTCATCCCCTCGAAGCAGGTCTGTGCGTACTGCAGCACGCCGGCGCACTCATTGATCACCAGATTGGCTTCCGCTGTCAGCGCACCCTCATCCCACGCGCCGTCTTTATAATTTGCCACAAATCTTTTGTCTGTCTCCTGATAGCCAAAGCCCAGATTTGCCCAGTCAATATTCTTTTTTTCCATCTTCTCCTCCGTTCCGGAGCCTCCGCGGCAGCCTGAATTCCCACCCTGTCACATGCACCCGTTAAAGGGTCGCCGCTCCACTCTCATTTCTACTTCCCACTCCTTAATTATATTATACTTTTATCCCCAAAAGTCAAGTACCGTTACGTCAAAAAGGATGCAAAGCCCTTCCCGGAATCCTCCTGACTCTGCATCCTTTTCGCCTGTCAGACGATGCTTCTTTGAACGCGCTGACCGCTGCAGGTAAACCTGTCTGCAGCGCTGTTATTTCTTCCGTTCATACTTTACAAACTCATAAGCGATATCAAAATATGTCTGTTCTTCGCTGTCGGCCGTGATCTCCCACGCCTCATCCTGATCCAAATCAGGGAAATAAGCGTCCGCCTCATACACGTGATCGATCTTCGTCACATGGGCCACATCACAGTAGGGCAGCATCATACGATAGACACTCTCTCCGCCGATGATATAGACATCCTCGCTGCGGTACTGCTCCAGTTCCCGAAGCAGCTCTTCTTTGCTGTGTACCACCACCGCATCCTTCACCCGGTAATCAGGGTTGGTGGACAGGATGATATTCGTCCGGTTTTTCAGGGGCATGCCCTGCGGAAAAGTCTCCAGCGTCTTCCTGCCAAGCACCACCACTTTCCCCATGGTCTCCTGACGGAAAAACTTATGATCCCCCGGAATGCTGACCAACAGCCTGTTCTTACAGCCGATCGCCCAGTTATTGTCTACCGCTACTATTAAATTCATACGTTCCTCCCGTCTGTGACCTTTTTTTGAATCATCTGCGCTGCGCGGTCCTCCCTGTCAGATGGCCACCGGTATATTCTCCACCTGCGGTCCCGCGGTGTAATCCTCCACTTTCACGTCATTGCGCGTAAACTGATAGAAATCCCTGATCTCCGGATTCAGCCAGAAGACCGGCGCCTCATAGACCGGCCGCCGGATCAGCTCCCGGATGACCGGAATGTGTCTGTCATAGATATGGGCATCCGCGATTACATGCACCAGTTCCCCGACTTCCATATCGCACACCTGCGCCAGCATATGCACCAGCACCGCATACTGCACCACATTCCAGTTGTTGGCAGTCAGCACATCCTGCGATCTCTGATTCAGGATCGCATTCAGCGTCAGCTTCTCATGCCCCTTCTTCTGTGTCACATTAAAAGTCATACTGTAGGCACAGGGATACAGGTTCATCTCGTGCAGGTCCTGATGCACATAGAGGTTGGTCATGATCCGGCGGCTGAAAGGATTGTGCGTAAGGTCATAGATCACCCGGTCTACCTGGTCCATCATCCCTTCCTTATATTGATGCTTCACTCCCATCTGATACCCGTAGGCTTTGCCGATCGAACCGTCTTCATCCGCCCACTCGTCCCAGATATGACTGTGCAGGTCATGAATATTGTTGGACTTGCTCTGCCAGATCCAAAGCATCTCATCCGTGGCGCTCTTAAGCGCCGTTCTGCGCAGCGTCATGATCGGGAACTCCTGCGAAAGATCGTACCGGTTGACCACGCCGAACTTCTTCACCGTATAAGCCGGCGTCCCGTCCGCCCAGTGGGGCCTGACCTTCTCTCCCTCCGTACTCGTTCCGTTCTCCAGAATATCTCTGCACATGGCAATAAAAATATGATCCGCTGCGCTCATCGTCTTTCATTTCCTTTCCTATCTGTCCCACTTGTCACAAAGCGAATTGATCTGATCCGCAAATTTCGCCAGATCCTTATTGGCGCTGCCTTCATTCTTATGAATGATCGCCAGCAGCCGCTGTCCGCTGGCCAGCAGTCTCGCAAATACATCGGAGATACCGTGCAGTTTCTTCTTCACTGCCTTCGGCTCCGCCTCGTAGAGGAATTCACCGCTTATCAGGTCAAAACGCGTGCCGCTGTAAGGCGCATAAGCCTGCAGCCCGTGTTCCACCTTCAGGCACTCCGTAAACAGCCTGCAGACGCTGTCCTCACCGTGCACCACAAAGACCTTCTCCGGTTTTCCTTTAAATCCTTCGATCCAGCGCAGCAGCCCGTTCTTATCCGCAGGGCCGCTCATGCCAACCAGCTTCACGATCTGGGCGCGGATCTCGATATGCTCGCCGAACAGCTTGACTTCCTTAGCCCCTTCCACGATATGTCTGCCCAGCGTGCCCATGGCCTGATATCCGACAAACAGGATCGTACACTCCGGCCGCCACAGGTTATGTTTCAGATGGTGCCTGATACGGCCCGCCTCACACATGCCGGAAGCCGAGATGATAACCTTCGGCGCCAGATCAAAGTTGATCGCCTTGGACTCGTCGCTGGTGATAGCCAGCCGCAGCCCCGGGAACGCAATCGGGTTGATCCCCTGCCTGATCAGCTCCATCGCCTCTTCGTCAAAACACTCGTACTCATTCTTCTGAAAAATACCGGTAGCCTGCACTGCCAGCGGACTGTCCACATAAACCTCGAAATCCTCATGGCCTTTGACCATCCGGTCCGCCTTCACCTGCCGCAGGAAATAGAGCATCTCCTGTGTCCTGCCCACTGCAAAAGACGGAATCACTACATTGCCGCCCTTGTCAAAAGTTCTCTGCAGAATCCTGGCCAGCTCCCCGATATAATCCGGATGCTCCGCACCGTGCAGCCTGTCGCCGTAAGTGGACTCCATCACCACATAATCAGCGGCTTCCGTAAACTTCGGATCCTTGATCAGCGGCTGATTGCTGTTACCGATATCCCCGGAAAAGACCAGCTTCTTCGTCGTCTCCCCCTCGGTCGCCCACACCTCGATACTGGAAGAACCCAGCAGATGCCCGATATCCGTAAACCGGATCCGCACACCCTCGCAGACATCCACTTCCCTGTCATACTCACAGGGGACAAGTCTTCTGATGGCGCCGTCTGCATCCTCCATCGTATACAGCGGTTCTACGACCGTTCCCGAGCTTCGCTGTGCCTTGCGGTTCTTCCACTCAGCCTCCTGCATCTGGATATGAGCGCAGTCACGAAGCATGATGCTGCACAGATCGCAGGTCGCCACCGTGGCATAGATGCTGCCCCGGAATCCTCTGGCATACAGCAGCGGCAAAAGCCCCGAGTGATCGATATGCGCATGTGTCAGAAACACATGGTCGATCAGCGCCGGATCCACCGGCAGCTCACAGTTCTCAAAGACATTGACGCCCTGCTCCATACCGTAGTCAACTAAGATATTCTTCTCCCCGACACGCAGATAGTGACAACTCCCCGTCACCTCATGGTCGGCCCCAATAAACATAAGTTCCATACGCAACCCTCCTTAATTTATGATACCATTTTTTCAGGCTGCCGTAAACAAAATTGCTGTCGCAAAAAAGAAACCCTGCCGGCTTCCAGTAACCACACTGTCCACCGGCAGGGTTCTGTATTCTTCTTAATGATGGCCGCGACGCCCGTGATGTCTTCCGCATCCTCTCGCACCGGTACCGGTGTTTGCCGTCTGCACACAGGAATTATCACAATAACCGCTGCTGTGATGATAACCGCAGTAAGTCGCTCCGTCATGGGTATGCCGTCCAGCAGTCGTACAGCCCGCTACCGAACAGACCGCTATGCTGTCGCAGGTTCCGTCGCAATAGCCGCTCTCATGATCATATCCGCAATAGCTCCTGCCGTCATGGACATGATGCCCGCTCTCCGTACAGCCGGATACCGCACAGACTCTGACCGCATCACAGGTTCCGTCACAATAACCGTCCACATGATCATAACCACAGTAAGTACTGCCGTCATGGACATGCCAGCCGACCCTTGTACAGCCGTCCACGGCACAGACCTCGCACAGATGTTCATGATCATAGCCGCATCCGGACTGGCTGCCATGATGCCCATGCGCCGAAACCGGCATAACAAACACCCCGGAAAGCAAAACACCAGCCAATCCCAAAGCCACTGTCTTTTTCAGATTCATACGAAACAATCCCTCCTTAACACCCCTTGCCTGTGACAGCTCTGCCTGGCCCGCCGTCACACTGCGCCAAATAATTCTTTGCCTTATTTAGCCCTATTCTACCCCCCTGCAGGCTGTTGTGTCAAGAAGATCCCTCAAATAAACCGCCTGCAAAAAATTTTTCCATTTTGCATGAAACTTTTGTATGATGGAATCAGTTATTTCTCAGTAGAAGGACATACACTGATAACGAAAACAGCAAAAAGTACACCAAAAGCAAAGGACAGGACAAGCAGTTGACCGACAAAGAACTGATCCGGAAAGTTCATAACGGAAACAAAGAGGCATTAAATACACTGATCAGCAGCTACTATGATGACATCTACCGCTTCTGCCTGTATCTGACAGGGCAGGAAGCGGACTCCTACGATATCACACAGGAAGTGTTCCTGCGTTTCATCAAATATATGGATTCCTACCAGCACAGAAACCTGAAAGGATATCTGCTCATCATCGCACGCAATCTGTGCCGCGATCACTTCCACCGCAGGAAGGAACCGGTCTCCATCGAAGAAGCCGTCTGGCTCGGCAGGGAGGATAAGAGACTGTCAAACCTGGAGGATTCCCTGCTGCTGCACAAGGCGCTGCAGCAGCTTCCCATGAAACAGCGGGAGATCATCGTGATGCGGATCTACGAGGAACTGCCTTTTCATGAGATTGCCCGCATTACGGGATGTAACCTGTCAACAGCCAAATCACGGTTCCGACTGGGCATCAAAAATTTACGGAACCAACTGGAGGATGCAGATGAACAATAAGAAAACACACCGGCTCTGTCAGATGAAATCTGACGCCGAAGACATCAAGGCTCTTTTTACTGCTGCCGACAGACAGCTTAGGATCGACGAAGAGCGCCGGGAACAGACGCTCGCCCTGCTGCAGCAGGAAGCCCGGAGCCGGGCCGGGCGCCCGCTGTCGGACAAACTGCTGCTGTCCGGCAGCCTGCTTCGCTATACGGACAGACATCTTCCCTGCCTTCATCTGCTCGGCTGTATTGCCATGCTGCTTGCGCTCCTTACAATGGGCCTGTATTTCCCGACGGCACAGGACGCCGGCGTGATGGTTTTTGCCTCCATGACGCTGCCCTGCTTTCTCGTGTTCTTCTCCGTTTTTGAATTCCGGCAGATCTGTTTTACCGGCATGGGAGAACTCAGTAAGACCTGCTTCTTCCATGTCAGGCAGCTTGCGGCCCTGTCCATGATCTTCTCCGGCATCCTGAATCTTATGGCCGTATCCGCCGCCATTATCCTGGTGGGCCGGCAGTGGAAGATACGCCTGCTGCACCTCGGTCTCTATGTGCTGGTGCCATTCCTCTTTATGCAATGCGTCTGTTTCGGCTGCATGCTCCTGGAGAAGATACGCCGCCACACCTGGCTTTGCGCCGCGTTCCTGCTTCCAACTGCCGTCTTTAGCCTGGCTGCTTTCCAGAGTCCGGCTTTGTATACGGAATCCGCTCTTTTCTTCTGGACCGCCGCCCTGTTTGCCGGCATTGCCATCTTTGCCGGAGAGATGAAACTGCTTTTTGCCAAATTAGACAAAGGAGAGATTTTATGCACAGACTGGAATTAACCGATTTAAACAAAACCTTCAAGAACAAGACCGCCGTCCGGGATATCAACGTCAGCCTGGAACACGGCGTCTACGGGCTGCTGGGAGAAAACGGAGCCGGCAAGACCACCCTGATGCGGATGCTCTGCGGCATCCTGGAACCGACCTCCGGTACGATCCTCTGCGACGGTATGCCGATCCGGCAGCTGGGAGGAGATTACCGGATGCTCTTAGGGTATCTTCCGCAGGATTTCGGCTATTATAAAGAGTTCACGGCTCTGCGGTTCCTGCACTACATGGCGGCTCTCAAAGCGCTGCCGGAAGAGTATGCCCACAGCAGGATCGAAGAGCTGCTGGAACTTGTGGATCTAACCGCCGAGAGGAAGAACAGACTCAAGACCTTTTCCGGCGGTATGATCCGCAGGATCGGCATCGCCCAGGCGCTCCTGAACGACCCGGAGATCCTCGTACTGGATGAACCCACCTCCGGCCTCGACCCCGGCGAGCGCGTCCGCTTCCGCAACATCATCAGCTCTCTGGGCAAAAACAGACTGGTTCTGCTCTCCACCCATATCGTCTCGGATGTGGAGTATATCGCAGACAAGATCCTGCTCATGAAGGACGGCAGCCTGCTCCACGTAGGCGACGAATCCCTGCTGTTATCCAAAGCCGCCGGCTGCGTCTGGAAATGTCTCGTCCCGGAAGCACAGGTCGAACTGCTGGAACGGCAGCACCTGATCGGCAATCTGCGCCATCATGGGCCGGAAGTGGAGCTGCGCATCATATCCGCAGAGAAACCGTGGCCGGAAGCCGAACCGGCGGAAGTGACCCTGGAAGATGCCTATCTGTACTGCATCAAATATACCGGAAGGAGGAGATAACCATGCGTCTGTATAAAATGGAACTCTACAAACTGTGTCACCGGAAATCTTTTCTGGCAGGCTTTCTTTTTGTCCTGCTGATCGGCCTGCTTTTCTTCTACCAGGAGCTGCAGCATTCGTACTGCGTCGTCAACGGCACTACCTACACGGGATTGCGCGCCATTCAGATGAACCGCCAGATCACGGAAGAATTCAAAGGTGTGCTGACCGATGAAAAAGCAGAGCGCATCATCGAGAAATACGGCTTTCCACAGGGAGCGCCGGACGACTACAGCCGGCAGAAAGACAATTTCCTCAATCATTTCATCATGGAGTATGCTTCTGACGGCTATAACAACGGCCAGGATGATTACAGGCCCGCCACAAAAACCATCCCGCTTCGTGAAACCGAACTGGGCCGGTATCACGAAGCAGCCGGCATGGCGCTTCGCCTGGAGTACTACATCGGGTGGAGTCTATTTCCGGACACACTTGGCATATTGATGCTGGGTGCCAGTATGCTGGTCCTCTACGTCGTCTCCGTTGTTTTCTCGGAAGAAGAACAGACCGGCATGAAACCCCTGCTGTTCACCACCAGAGAAGGGCCGGCCTTCGGCACGCTGGCCAAGACCGCCGCAGCTTTCAGCGTGTCGGCCGGCATCTGGTTCGTGTCAGTCTGCTTCGGTCTGCTGCTTCACATTACCACGTTTGGAATCGACGGCCTGGGCTGCATCGCCAGCCTGATCGTACAATGGGGCTTCTTTCCCCTCCCGCTTATGATGCAGCCTGTCGGCGTCTATCTGGCACAGCTGCTTCTTGTCAGCCTGCTGGCCATACTGGAACTGTGCGCCATCACGATCTGTATTTCCGCCCACTGTCGCAGTCCTTTCCACACCATTGTGGCCGCAGGTATTTTTTACACGCTGCCCTTTCTGGGGTTTGCGCTGCTGCAGACCCTGCTGGCGCTGTTAACGCTCCTTTCCGTCAGGGGACAGACACTGCATCCCGGTTTCCTGACCCTGTGCGCGTGGTTTTTCTTCCTGTTAAACTGCCTGCTCTATTCCTCTCCGGTCTATCTTCTGGTTGCCCGGGACGTCCTGATAGAAATCGCACTGATACGTTTCGGCACACTGAATACCGGCAGCGGCATGACGGCCGTCTATACCACGCTTGGAATCGCTCTGATAGTACTTCTGTTTTGTACGGTAAACGCCTGCCGGCGCTACAGGCGGCTCTCTAAAATCTGACCGAAGGTGGGAGATGTCTTTTGATCAGGACATCTCCTGAAACACCACCGTTGCCTTGTCATACGTTTCTCCGTTCCACAATTCCCGCTCCATACCGTCCTGTAATCCGGAGATATCCTGTTCTTCAATTTCGAATAACAGGCCGTCCCACGTAAGGCCGATCCCGTAAGCGTTCCCGTCCGATCCGGCAAAATAGAATCTCCCATGACTGCCGGTCGATCCGTCTTCATAGCACAGATAGTAGACATAGACTTTATCATAAGGCACTCCCACCTTAGAGTCCATCACCTCCGCTGCTGCAATCTGCAGCTGCGGAATCCGCTCCTGCGCTTCCTCCGTTGTCAGGATACGCGCTTCCCTGTGCACATCCTCACCGGAATACGTTGCCGATATCAAATGCCCGTCCTGTGCGTCAATATTGAAATAATAATATTTATGACTGATATAGTTCGTCCAGTTGACACAATAGTCCGCCCGTCCCGCCCGGCGGCCCTCTTCCGGCTCATTATAATAGGAATTCTGTTCATAACCCTCTCCCGTCATCCCGAAGATATCCGCTAATTTCTCCCTGGCAATCTCGATTGCCTGCTGTTCGGTGATGCCGCCGCTTTCCACATTCCCGGCTATCGCCTCCTGCTCTTTCGCCTCCTTTGCCTCGATCTCCTCCGCATGTTCCTGTTCGTATGCCTCCGTGTAAGCATAGTCCCTTTTTACAGTGAAATCTATGATCTCCAACAGCTCTTCATCTGTCAGTTCCCGCTCCGGCAGGCAAAAAGTCGCCTCAGGCACCAGATAGCAGAACTCGTAACCGGCCGCCTCCTCTTCACTTTTTACCTGCGGAAGCGCACTCTCCGGGAAAACGCCTTCCTGATACTTCTGCGCCAGCTCCTGATACCTGGCCTTTTCCTGTTCCGTATAGGCTCTGGAAAATCCGTCTGCCGCCACCGCCGCCTCTTCTACCGTCTCCACATAGGCGCTCTTTTCCTCCTGCGGCATCTCCTCCATCCGTTCCCGCACCAGAGAATTGACAAAAGCACGCACCGGAACCGCCGCTGCACCAACCACCAGAAGCAGGACCGCCGCCGCTGCCAGATATTTCCATCCGCTCCCGGCCTTTTCCCGTCTGCCGGTCTGTTTCTTCGCAGATCTCACAGTCTTCCCATTCTTGTTCTTCTGTATCTTCTGTATTTTCTGTTTCTCCTGTATTCCTCCGGACGCTTCTGTCCTTTTCCTGACATTGTCGATCACTGCCTTTTTCATCTCTTCCGTCATACAAATACCTCCGACTGCATCTCTTAACTCCTCAACTCCCATGTGTTCCCGCTCCTTCCTCTTTCAGGGTTCTTCCCGCACTACATCAAATACCTCTGCCTGACCGGCTCTGTACTTATTCGCCTATGCGTGCGGCGACAGTGCATGTTCCCCGCCAAGCGACAGTTTCAACTTCTCCCTGCCCCGCTGCATCCGCTTCTTCACCGCATTCAGGGTTATGCCCAGCATCCCGGCAATCTCCGCTGCCTTATATCCCTCTATATAGTGCAGATAGATCACCGTCTTCAACTGTTCCGGCAGATTCATCAGCTCTGCCAGAACTTCGCTCTGCTCCGGAAACTCACAATACCTGTCCGCATCTTCCCACTGCACCGTGGGATGCCTGTTTCTGCCCCTGTGCACATCCAGGCATCTGTTGGTTGCCACCCGGATCAACCATGCCTTCTCATGCTCTCTGTTCCGAAATCCAGCCGCATGCTCCATATAACTGCAGAACGTATCCTGCACCGCATCCTGTGCATCCTGCTCATTGCACAGCAGAACCATACACACCCTGAAAAGCATATCGCCGTATTCCATCACCACTTTTTCCACACTCAACTGCCTGCCACCTCCTGTACTTCCTCTCACCTAGCTTTATGTAAACCTCTTTTATCCAGCGCGCTTTACAGGACCGGTTTTCCATTTCGTCCTGTTATATAGAACACGCATATGCCCTGCAAAAGGTGACTGCGAAACAAAAAAAGCCGCCCGCATTTATTGCCGGACGACTCCCTGTGTAACACGACGTCTTAATCGATCAGACCATATTCCCTGTATAACTGCTTTCTTGCTTCCTCATCTGCAATCCGGTCCAGCTCATTCAGTCTCCCGTCCCGCTTCAGACAACTGACAAGCGTTGCCAGCAGATTTTCTCCTTCTTTTATTCCTTTCTGGATTCCCTGCTGGATTCCCTGCTGAATTCCTTCATTCATAATAGTCTGTCCTAAACCGCTCATCTCATCCACTCCTCTCAAGACTTTCTCGTTTCCGGCAATATCTACATATTTTGAGATCTTTCCTTTGTCACAGCCGAATACACCTGACAGATAATCAAATATCGGCTCCTTTGTCTCTTTGCCCCTGCGGATTATGATCACATTCATCAGGTCATAGTCTTCCTCCGGTTCTTTCACGGTTCCTATGATATCCGACTTCTTTATGGAATACATCGTCACCGTATTCTGCAGTTTGACCGGAATCCTCTCATTACAGATCCAAATACTGTATACTTTCTGAATCTCCCCGTAATTTGTCTGTTCCGTTAACGTGCCAAGCTGATAGCTGATCTCCCTCGCGGCATAGTATACGCCTCTTTTTATGATCGGATACGGCGGGTTTGTAGGCCTGTAATTATTCTGTACTTCCAGATCAATATGAAGATGGATACACAAATTTTCACGACTCAACATGGGATTGATCGACCTGAAATGTGTATCGTAACGAATCAGTTTATCTCTGACCGAACCGATTTCGGTCTGTAACCGGCCCACGCCTGCCGGAATGTCATCAACCGGGATATCCTCAATACTGTCCGCGTCTATATAACGTATGATTTCTTCTACTGTAGAATTTTTATACTCCGGCACTACCTCTTTTAACACAGGTGCTATGATTTCCCTGTTCTGAAACAGCCTTTTACACGCATTATCATATTTACTTCCAACCGCCTCTGCCACAGCGAGATCGATCTCGGTCTCTTTTCTCATTCTGTCCTCTTTATGTTCTCCAGATATCTGCATATCGTTTACTGCACATTTTATCCTATATTATAATTATATGAAAAATAAACCCGCTTTACAAGATAATTCGTCGCAAAAACATCTTGCATCCCTTACCCACATGTGCTATAATACAATTCGGCGGTTTAAGAAAACATGACCGCAATCCATAGGGGCATAGTTCAAAGGTAGAACAGTGGTCTCCAAAACCATCGATGTGGGTTCGATTCCTACTGCCCCTGTTATTTTTTGCAGAGTTTGCCGTCGGGCAAACTTTTTTTATGGTATTAAATACGAAAGGAAACCTTTATCCCATGAAGAAACTGATCGCGCTACTGACTTCCCTTTTCCTGACGCTGGGGCTTCTGACGGCCTGCGGCGAGAGTACGCCGCTCCTTGGCGCCGCCGATTATGAGCTGGACCCGGTTACCGGCACGACAAGCAAAAACGTATCCATCGGCGACAATGCCGAAACTTTTCTTGCCGCCTACGGCGACTATAAAATCTTCACTTCCGTGGATGGCGGAGCGTATCAGGTGTTCGAAGCGGAAGAGATTCCTTTCGATTCCGCCGTCACCCTTCTGCTGCCAACCTTTTTCATCGACGAGACGCCCACGGACCTTGACCTGTTCTGTAAGGAAAACGAGATCGAGAAGGAGACCCTGACCGAAACCCTGAATTCCGATGCCTTCCTGCAGGCCCACTCCGTTATCTACAGCTATCTGCTCTTTACATGGGAAAACGGCGTCATCACTGATATCCGTTCCGAATACATGGATTACAATGAGGACGCCGCCTACTATAAAGAACTTAAATAATGCCCGTTTTTATGCGCTGTATCCCACAAACTGGCTGTTGTACAGTGTCGCATAGAATCCGTTCTGTTTCAACAATGTCTCGTGATCACCCTGCTCAATGATATTGCCGTCTTTCATGACCAGGATCACGTCTGCCTCTCTGATCGTAGACAGCCTGTGGGCCACGATGAAACTGGTCCTTCCTTCCATCATCGCCGCGAAGGCCTTCTGGATCCGGATCTCCGTTCTCGTATCAATAGAAGAAGTCGCTTCGTCCAGAATCAGCATGGGCGGCAGACACAGCATGACTCTCGTAATACACAGAAGCTGCTTCTGTCCCTGGGAAAGGTTGCCGCCGTCTTCCGCAATGATCGTATCGTACCCATCCGGCAGTCTCTTGATAAAGCTGTGGGCATGGGACGCCTTTGCAGCGGCGATGATCTCCTCCTCTGTCGCCTCAGGCTTACCCATCACAATATTATCCCTTACGGTCCCGCCTTTTAACCAGGTCTCCTGCAGTACCATGCCATAGTTGGCACGCAGGCTCTTTCTGGTCACGTCCCGGATATCATGGCCTTCCACCCGGATACTTCCGGCATTCACGTCATAGAAACGCATCAGCAGATTGATGACCGTAGTCTTGCCGCAGCCCGTAGGCCCGACAATGGCCACACGCTGGCCCGGCCGCACCGAAAGGTTGAAGTCCGTGATCAGCTTCTTATCCGGCACATAGGAGAAATCCACATGTGCAAGATCCACGCTTCCTTCCACATCCCCCAGACAGACTGCATTGTCCTTATCCGGTATCTGCGGTTCTTCCTCGATCAATGCGAAGATCCTGGCCGCACAGGCAAGGGCATTCTGCAGCTCCGTCACAACGCCCGAAATCTCGTTAAAAGGCTTCGTGTACTGGTTCGCATAGCTTAAGAAACAGGACAGCTGTCCGACACTGATGCCGCCGCGGATGGCAAATACCGCACCGGCCACCGCCACACCCGCATACACCAGATTGTTGACAAATCTGGTGGAAGGATTGGTGATGGACGAATAGAAGATTGCCTTTAGAGAGCATTTCTCCAGCCTGCCGTTGATCTCGTCGAACTCCTCCAGCGCCTCGTCTTCATGGGAAAAGGCCTGCACTACCTTCTGGTTGCCGATCATTTCCTCGATCAGCGCCGTCTGTTCTCCTCTCGTCTCCGACTGTGCCCGGAACATCACAAAGGTCTTTTTGGCGATAAAAGCCGCCACCAGGAAGGATAACGGTGTGATCAATACTACCACGCCCGTGATGCCCACATTGACACTGAGCATAAAGCCCAGCGTGCCGAGGATCGTGATAACACCTGTAAAGAACTGCGTAAATCCCATCAGCAGGCCGTCCGCAAACTGGTCCACGTCCGCGATCACCCGGCTCACCACTTCCCCGTAGGAATGTTCGTCAATATATTTCAGCGGCAGGATCTCGATGCGCTTAAACGCCTCGTCCCGGATATCCTGCACGATACGGTAAGTCATCTTGTTGTTGCAGATATTCATGACCCACTGGGCCGCTGCCGTGATCCCGATCACCACCGCCATCTGTCTTAAAATGGCAAATACACCGTCGAAATCCACCCCTCCTTTACTGACGATCAGATCGATCACCCGTCCTGTCAGAATCGGAAGATACAGGGTCAACGTCACGGTAAGCGCCGCCATCACGATTGATAACGCCAGATAAACCCAATATTTTTTAATATACCGCAGCACCTTACGCAGCGTTCCCTTCTGCCTGCTGCCATTTCCTGATTTTGCCATCTCAGCTCTGCGCCTCCTTTTTCGGGTACTGTGAATAATAAATCTCCTGATACACCTCACACCGCTCAAGCAGCTCGTCATGTGTCCCGATATCCGCCATCTCTCCGTCGTCCAGCACGATGATCTGGTCGGCATGCTGGATGGAAGAAGCCCGCTGTGATACGATGAACACCGTCATATCGCCTTCCATATCCCGGATCGCCTGTCTAAGCGCCGCATCCGTAGCATAGTCAAGCGCCGATGCACTGTCGTCCAGGATCAGGATCTCCGGCTTCCCCACCAGGGCGCGGGCTATGGTCAGCCGCTGCCGCTGGCCGCCGGAAAGATTTCTTCCGCTCTGGGCTACGGAAGCCTCCAGCTTCCCGTCCTTCTGCTCCACGAATTCTTTCGCCTGAGCCGTCTCGATGGCCTGCCAGATCTGCGCATCCGTCGCGTCGTTCTTACCCCACTGCATATTCTCTCTGATCGTTCCCTGGAAAAGCACCGCCTTCTGCGGTACGATGCCGATCATCTCCCGCAGCTCTTCCATTCCGTATTCCCGCACGTCTTTTCCCTTGATCCTGACATGTCCCTTCGTCGCATCGTAGAAACGTGGAATCATATTGATCAGGGAAGTCTTGCCGGAACCCGTACCGCCGATGATCCCCACTGTCTGTCCTTTTTTTACATGAAAATCTATGTCGGACAGCGATTCCGCACCGGCGCCAGCATAGGTCAGGCAGACATGGTCAAATACCACCTCATCCGCCGCATTTTGCCGTGTCTGTGCTGCCGTCCCGGCCGCCTCGTCTGTCCTGTGTCCGTCAGTGGCAGCCGCACCGGCCGGCGTCACCGCCTGTTCCCATGTCATGCCGGATTCTATCTCGAAAACGCTCTGGATCCGGTTCGCGCAGGCCAGCGCCTTGGTGATCGTGATGATCAGATTCGCCAGCTTCACAAGCTCGATCAGAATCTGAGACATATAGTTGACCAGTGCCACAACCTGTCCCTGGGTGATGGTTCCTTCATCCACCCGCACCGCACCCGTATAGAGGAGTACGATCGTTGCCACGTTGATGATGATATATGTAACCGGATTGGTGAGTGCGGAGATCTTGCCCACAAACAGCTGCATATGCGCCAGATTGCTGTTCTTGCGCTCAAAAGCCTCGATCTCTTCCTGTTCCTTGTTAAAGGCCCGAATGACCCTGGCGCCCGTAAGGTTCTCTCTGGTGGCACCCAGCACACTGTCCAGCCCTGCCTGCACCTTTTTAAACAGGGGCATTGTCCACATCATAATGCCGAATACCACGACGGAGAGCGCCGGGATCGTCACCACGAAAATAAATGCCGCCTTCACATCAATGGTAAAGGCCATCACCATGGCGCCGAACACGATAAAGGGCGAGCGCAGAAACAAACGCAGCACCATATTCACACCACTCTGCACCTGGTTCACATCGGAAGTCATCCGGGTGATCATGGTAGCCGTCCCCAGCGTGTCGATCTCCGTGTAGGACAGTCCCTGGATATGGGCAAAAAGGGCATGTTTCAATTTCGTGGAAACACCCACCGCCGCTTTCGCCGAAAAGTACTGTGCCGTGATCGAGCAGACTAGTCCGATCACTCCCAGCAGGATCATAACCCCGCCCATGCGCAGCACATAGGATACATTGCTGCTGCCGATACCCTGATCGATGATCGCCGCCATCACCAACGGCACGAACAGCTCAAAAGTCGCCTCCAGCATCTTAAAAAGAGGCGCCAGAACTGTCTCTTTCTTATAGTCTTTTAAATATACGAGTAATTTTTTCATTCCTCAAGCCCATGCCTTTCCCCAAACCTCTTTCCTTTTCTCCCCGGCCGCTGCCTTCGATGACAGAATCAAAACGACAGCAGCCGGAATGTATCCAGCCACTGCCTTAAACATCTCCGAACAGTCACATTCAGTATAAATCTGCATTGCTGTCAACTATAGGACTATTCTCTGTATTCCATAGTCAGCGCAGCAATCTCGAGACTGATACTGTGTACCTGCTGCGAAGGCTGATATTCCGTCCCCGGATACAACAGCTCATGCAGTGCTGTCACATTATCCGTCAGATCCACCGGAATGACGCAGCTGCCTTTGCTGCCCACCGTGGCGCCCACTCTGCCATCCTCGAAGGGAAACCCGTCACTGGCCACTACATTATACCCGGCAACAGTACCGAGAACGCTGACGATATCATTCACACCCAAAGACGTCTCCACTTCCGGCAGGATCGCCGTAACCATCTCTTTTAAAGAACTGACTGACGCTTCCTTGGCCTTCTCCACCATCGCCGTCAGCACGTCCCTCTGCCGCTCTGCCCGTCTGAAATCATCACCCTTCGTATAGCGGATCCGACAGTACGCGGTAGCCTGCATCCCGTTCAGCAGCTGTTTTCCGCTGTGTTCTATGGGCGTATAATCCACGCCAAGCTCTTCTGCCATCGTCAGCTGATAATTGTTCAGATGGGATATCTCCGCATCCTGAATCTCCATCTCGATACCGCCCAGCGCATCGATCGAATCGATCAGGCCGCCGAATCCCACCGTCACATAGTCCGTGATATCCAGATCCAGATTCATGTTCAGCATACTGATCGCCTGCTCCGGGCCGCCCTGCGCATATGCCGCGTTACATTTGTTGTAACTGTCATTGCTCAGGTTCAGATAGGTATCCCGGAATACGGAAACCAGCTTGATCTCCTGCGTATCCAGATTGATGCTGGCTATGATGATCGTATCGCTCCTGGTGCCTCTTCCCAGCTGCCCGTCTCTGGCATCCACACCGAACAGCGCAATGTTGTGGTACCCTTTGGAGACCTTCTGCTCTTCTTTCTTTTTCTTCTGTGTCTGCTTTACTTCTTTATTGATAATGATCCGCCCTTTATCAATGGGCCTGCGCTCCACCTCATCTGTGGCAGTCACCACCACATACAGGATGACCACCGCTGCCACCAGCATACAGATCTCTGCGATCAACAACGGGATATTTTTGACCAGCCTGCGTTTTGCCTTATGATCTCCTGCCTGTTCCTCCGCGCCGTCAGCCTGCTTCTTCTCCCTCATATCTTTGTTCTTGGAATCCTGTATCTGCTTGTCCATAAATGACTCCCTCATTACAAATTCACGGCAGCAGCCCGCGAACTTATGCCGTCACACGGGTCCGGCCGCCCCAAAAGCACAAAAATATACCTTCCATATCCTACCACAAAAAAGCGACGTTGAATATACTAAAAATACAAAATGTTAATTGTGCTTAGATAAAATCCACCGCATCCCTGACAGTACGTACCCCGATCAGCCGGATGCCCTTGATATGCTTCACCTGGCCCCTGTTTACCTCCGGCAGGATGCAGGTGGTAAAGCCCAGCTTGGCCGCTTCCGCCACCCGCTGTTCCGCCATGGAGACGCCCCGCACTTCACCGCTTAAGCCGATCTCCCCAAAGACTATGACCTTGTCCTCTATGGCGCGGTTCTTAAAGCTGGACACCACTGCCATGGCGATTCCCAGATCGATGGCCGGTTCCACGATCCGCATACCGCCCGCCAGATTCACATAGGCGTCACAGTCTGACATCTGCAGATTCAGCCTTTTCTCCAGCACGGCCATCAACAGGTTCACCCTGTTGAAATCGGTGCCGATCGCCTGCCGCCTCGGAATCCCGAAATTACTGTGGCACACAAGCGCCTGGATCTCCAGAAGGATCGGACGGGTGCCCTCCATGGAACAGGAGACCACCGAACCACTGGCCCCCTCCGGCCGGCCGTTTAACATGAATTCAGATGGATTCCTGACCTCGATCAGCCCCTCCTGCTTCATCTCGAAGACCCCGATCTCATTGGTGGAACCGAAACGGTTCTTGACGCCCCGCAGGATACGATAGGACGCATGCCTGTCCCCCTCGAAATACAGCACCGTATCCACCATATGCTCCAGCACCCTGGGGCCGGCCACTGTCCCTTCCTTGGTCACATGCCCCACGATAAAGACAGACACCGTCAGCCCTTTGGCCAGCTGCAGCAGGACATTGGTCGATTCCCGCACCTGAGATACGCTGCCCGGCGCGGCGGAGATCTCCTCGTCATACATGGTCTGTATGGAATCAATGATCGTCACATCCGGCATCACGCTGCGGATCGTCTGCTCCACGGTTCGTAAGCCCGTCTCACAAAGCAGCAGCAGATTGTCCGAAAACTCTCCCAGCCGGTTGGCTCTGATCTTGATCTGGCGCAGGGATTCCTCGCCGGATATATACAGGACCTTACGCCCGTCGGCCGCCAGCCTGCGGCACACCTGCAAAAGCAAAGTGGACTTGCCGATCCCCGGATCGCCGCCCACCAACGTCAAGGAGCCGGGCACGATACCGCCGCCCAGCACTCTGTCCAGTTCTTCCATATGCGTCAGCATACGGGTATCTTCCTGTATGCTGACTTCTGACAGGCTGGAAGGTCTGGCCGTCTCCTTTCTGTGTATGCCGCCACCGCCCGTGCGGGCAGCGGCCGGCGCCTTCTCCTCCACCATCGTATTCCACTCCCGGCATCCGGGACACTGTCCCATCCACTTGGAAGATTCATATCCGCAATTCTGGCAGTAAAATACGACTGCCGTTTTCCCTTTAGCCATTTTTGACCATCTTGACCGCGATCTCGCCGGCATTTGCCAATTCCACGCTGATGCTCAGCTTGCCGCTCAGGTTCGTCTTCATCGTGCCGATATCCTTGTGATCCACACTGACACGGTACTCCGTATCTTCTTCCAGCCCAACTGTAATCTGCGCATCTGCTTCGCCTTCTACCAGAAAGCTGACGCCGTTCTCCGTCTCCTCAAAGGTAAGTACACTCGTACCCGGTTCAGACTCATAGGCAAACATGCCGTTCTTCTCCAGCTTTGTCAGTTTCCGGTACGTCTTTACCTTATACAGATCCCCGCCATGTTCATAATCCTCCACCTTCGCCTTGGCATCCAATGTATAATCGCCGAAGCTGATGGTACCGTTTTCCTCAGTGCGCAATAATTCTTCTACTACAGCCATTGTATTTTCCTCCTGGATTTTACTCTATACATGTATGCATGTAACTATTCAGCCTTCGGCTTCCCAGTTACGGAATCCGGCCTATTCCAAGTTTGCCTTCGGCAAAGAGACCGGATTCTTCTCAGCCTTTATGCGTTCTCACGGCCTTTGCAGTAAATGCAAAGACCTGGGCTGAACTGTTACGTATGCATCCCGCTTCCCGCAGCCACCCCTTAACGGCAATGCTGCCGGCGCACGGTTCCTTATGATGTCTCTGTAAATACGAGCTTCTTATTGCGTAAGCCCGCCGTCACATGCCCGCCGCTCTTAACGCGTCCGGACAGGATCTCTTCTGCCAGCATATCCTCTATCTCTGACTGGATAGCCCGCTTCATGGGTCTGGCTCCCATCTTCGTATCGATATGCTTCTCGATCAGCCACTCCTTGACCGCCGGTGTGATCGTCAGCTCTATATCCATCTGTTCTCTGCAGCGTTTGATCAGACTGCCGGACAGCAGGGTAACGATCTTCTTCATATCGTCTTTGTTCAGCGGATGGAAGACCATGATCTCGTCGATACGGTTGATGAACTCCGGTTTGAAAAGCCGCTTTACTTCTTCCATGACGTTGGACTTCATCTTATCATAGTCCTGCTGTTGTGTCTGTTCCGCTCCAAAGCCGAGATTCTTCGGGTCGATGATCCGCTGGGCGCCTGCATTGGACGTCATGATCAGGATCGTATTCTTGAAGCTGACCTTCCTTCCCTTGGAATCCGTGATATGTCCGTCATCCAGCACCTGCAAAAGCACATTGAACACATCCGGATGGGCCTTCTCGATCTCGTCAAACAGTACCACCGAATAAGGGTTGCGGCGTATCTTCTCGGACAGCTGGCCGCCTTCCTCGAAGCCCACATACCCCGGCGGGGAACCGATCATCTTGGAGACGGAATGCCCCTCCATATACTCCGACATATCCACACGGATCAGCGCGCTCTCCGAGCCGAACATGGCCTCCGCCAGCGCCTTGCTCAGTTCCGTCTTCCCTACACCGGTGGGACCGAGGAAAAGGAAAGAGCCGATGGGACGATTGGGGTCCTGCAGCCCCACCCGGCCTCTGCGCATCGCTTTGGCCACGGCCGTTACCGCTTCCTCCTGTCCGATCACGCGCTTATGCAGGATGGATTCCAGCTTCAAGAGACGCTCGCTCTCTTTCTCCGCCAGCTTCTTCACCGGGATCTTCGTCCACAGTGCGACCACCTCCGCGATCTCGTTTTCACCGACCACATAGGTGCGCTTCTCTTCTTCCTTCTCCATGCGCTTCACGATGCGGTCATATTTCTTGATACACTCGCCCTGTTTCTTCTTGAGTTCGGCCGCCTGTGTAAAGGCTTCCATCCGGATGGAACGCTCGATCTGCAGGTCGATCTTCTTGATCTCCTCCGCCAGCTCCTTGAGCTTATCCGGCTGCCCGGTCACTTTCAGGCGCACTGCCGCCGCCGCCTCATCAATCAGGTCGATGGCCTTATCCGGCAGGTTCCTGTCATTGATATACCGGGCCGACAGCGTCACAGCGGCATTGACCGCCTCAGGCGTGATCGTGACGCGGTGATGTTCCTCATATTTGTAGGCAATGCCTTTGAGAATATTCTCCGCCTCCTCCACGGTCGGTTCTTCCACCGTGACCGGCTGGAATCTTCTCTCCAGTGCCGCGTCTCTCTCCACGTATTTCCGATATTCTGCGATCGTGGTAGCGCCGATCAGCTGAATCTCTCCCCTGGCCAGGGACGGTTTCAGGATATTGGAAGCGTCGATAGCCCCTTCCGCGCCGCCGGCTCCGATGATCGTATGCATTTCATCCAGGAAAAGAACGATATCCCCGTCCTCGATCACTTCCCGGATCACCTTCTTGATCCGTTCCTCGAATTCACCGCGGTACTTGCTTCCCGCCACCATACCGGACAGATCCAGCGTAAGCACCCTCTTATTCTGTACCGTAAAGGGCACCTCACCGGTCACGATCCTGGACGCAAGCCCTTCCACCACTGCAGTCTTGCCCACGCCCGGCTCCCCGATCAGACAGGGATTGTTCTTCGTCCTGCGGCTTAAGATCTGCACCACTCTTGTGATCTCGTCCTCTCTGCCGATCACGGGATCCAGCCTGCCTTCTCTGGCAAGCGCCGTCAGATCACGGCTGTACTGATCCAGTGTGGAAGTAGCGCCTTTCTTCCTGCCATGCTTTCTGCCCAGATCTTCTTTGTACAGTGCGCCGTCCTCTCCCATTGCCACAAGAACATCCACATACAGCTTCTGTATGGAGATCCCCATGGTATTGAGCAGTCTGACCGCTACATTCTCCCCCTCTTTTAAAAGCGCAAGCAGTATATGCTCCGTGCCCGTCTTATCACTGCGGAAACGCTCCGCCTGTCTGTGCGCCTCATCCAAAATGCCCTGTGCACGCGGGGAATAGCCGTCCCGCTCTGCGATCAGCACCGAACTTTCCGGCACGATCAGGTCTTTGATCATCTCCTTAAGCTGTACGACATCTACGCCGTTATTCAACAAAACTGTAGCCGCAACCCCCGTATTCTCCCGCAGCAGGCCGATCAGGATATGCTCGCTTCCCACATAGCTCTGCCGCAGGCTTCTGGCTGCTCTCTCGGCCAGCATCAACGCCGCTTTTGCCTTGTCCGTAAACTGTGGCTGCATCAATCGTCTATTCCTTTCTCATATATAATCTTGATATATTTCATCAATAAGAGCATGCACTTCTTCTCTGGAAATATTCCTGCAGCTTGCCTTTGCCAGCGTCACCTGCAGATCCCTGCGAACCTCTTCGAGTGCCTGCATCCTGTCGATGTCCACCGCGATCATGGCTCCCTTCCTCCGGTCCACTTTCACATAGCCTTCCTGCTTGAGCACTGTATAGGCCTTGTTGACCGTATGCATGTTGATCCCTATGGTATCGGCCAGCTGTCTGACCGAAGGGAGCATGTCGCCTTCCTGAAAACGTGAAGTGGCGATCCCCAGAATGATCTGGTTTCTCAACTGCATGTAGATCGCTTCATCACTGTTAAAATCAATCTCTATAAACATCTGCATCTTTCCTACAAATCTTTATCGTCCATATTCAAAAACTCGAACTCAAAATCGTCATCATCAAGCAGGAAGTTCTTCGCCTTGCGCTGCGCCGCCGGCCTGCGCTGTTCCTCTCCCTGTCCGCTTCGCGCCTCTGCCCCTCTGACCGGCCTGCGGGAAGCCGTATCGGCAGACTGGACGCCTCTGCGGGATGTCTGCGCCGTCTCTCTTGCATTTCTGCGGGAAGGGCGTCCGCTCTCCCGGTCGTCTTCCTCCTGCTGGCGACGCCGTCCTCTGACCGGCGTTACCTCCTCTTCTTCCTCGTCGTCCTCATCCTCGTCCTCGTCCTCGTCGTCATCCTCATCATAGTCTTCATAATAGGCATCACGGAGTTTGATCGCCATAATGATCACCACGATCAGCAAAATACCGGCCATGACTCCTAATACCACAATCACGATCCGCTGTTTTACCAGCTTCTTCGCATCCTCATCCGCCATCTCACTCTGCTGCCGGCTGCTGTCAAGAAGCTCCTGAATCTTATAGTCTCCATTGCCCGGATGATCGAGCAGATGCCATTCGCCGTCCACGAAGGCCACCTCATAATCCTGGCTGACCGTCTCCTGAGGTGCTTCCGGTACAGGCTGTTCCTCCGGTACAGGCTGTTCTTCCGGTACGGGTACCATATCGCCCAGCTCGATCAGGTCAGAACGGACAAAGCCCGTCTTCGAAGAGCCGTCTGCCCCTGTAAAGGTAACAAAATACCATACTTTGCCATCGCTTCCGTTAGACTGTCCGCTGACGATCAACTCCGCACCGTTTTGCAGACTCTCTACCTCACCCACATTGGTGGAAGGCTCTGTACGGATCTTGGCTACCTGCACGGAGACTTTGGCATACTGCGCTTCCATGGCAGTCTCCGCCTGTGCCGAAGCCCCGGAAGATGCCTGTTCGTCACCCTGGGGTGATTCCGTCTGCCCCGATGCTTCCGTCTGTCCCGATGCTTCCGTGGTACCGGAAGATGTCGGCAGCGGATCGCTGCCCTCTCTCTCGATCAGATCGGCGCGCACATATCCTGTTGAGTTCGCATTGAGATAAACCTCATACCAACGCGTACCCGAGGCATCCGTCGTCTCACTTTTGATCGACACGGTCTTACCCTTGACCACACTGCCTACCGGCGTGCTGGATGTATCCGCGCTGCCCCTTATGATCGCCGATTCTACCTTGACCGTCCCTGCCGCATCTGCCAGACTGACAAAAGGACAGCACCACGTCAGCGCAGCCGCCGCAAATACTGCCAGTGCGCCCCGTCTAAAACCGCCGCCTGTCATCTTCCGTTCATTTCTGTTGTTTTTCTTCATATAGTAAACTCCTATCATGCTCAGCCTGCCGCCTGGCGGACCGTATTGCTGCCGGCCTCTTCTAAGCGTCTCTCTTGAAACGCTTGGCGCCATCCTCTCCGGTAGGCTTTTCCATACTGAAACCGGTCATGTTCATCTTCTTTCTCGCCCGCTCTTCTATCTCTCTGTGATGCGCCGTCTCACACTTGGTACAGAATCTGCCGAAGCGGATGGTCGTACCGCATATCTCACAACGCATAAATACATTGGAACTGGGCGCGATCTCCAGACGGCACTCCTTGATCATGCTCCGGATAGCCTTCTGTGCCACCCCGGTCTCGTTCGCCACCTCTGCCATCGTAGCCCCCGGATGGTGCTCGATATAATTGCGCGTCTTGCCGTAGTCATCGTATCCGACACTGCCGCATTTCTCGCACTTATATTCTCCTACCCCCTTAAAGACCATGATGCCGCCGCACTCGGCACATATCGTAGGTCTGTTGTAATTATCCTCGTCCAGTAACTCTTTTCTCAACTGTTCCGCTTTTTCTTCTCTGTCTGGCATTGTAACTGCTCCTTCCCCTTAATCATACACAACTCTCATGCCTCGTCGATCGCCTTACCGATGTCCGACCGCATGTACTTATTGTCAAAAGAAACCCACTCTGTGGCCCTGTAGGCATTGGCCCGCGCTTCCTTTAAGTCCGTGCCCTTGGCGGTAATGCCGAGCACCCGGCCGCCGTTTGTAACGATCCCCTCCGGCGTCTGCTTCGTCCCCGCATGAAAGCAATAATACCCCGGCACATCCTCAAAGCGCTCCAGCCCTGCGATGGCAAATCCCTTCTCATAAGATACCGGATAACCCTGTGAAGCCAGCACCACGCAGACCGCGGCATTATCCTCAAACTGCAGATCGATCTGATCCAGCGTACCGTCAATGCACGCCTCCACCACCTCGATCATGTCATTCTTCATCCGGGGCAGTACCACCTGCGCTTCCGGATCACCGAATCTGGCATTGTACTCCAGCACCCGGGGGCCGTCCTGCGTCAGCATCAGTCCGAAGAAGATCACCCCCTTGAAAGGTCTTCCCTCTGCCGCCATGGCATCCACCGTCGCCTGATAAATATGCTGCCGGCAGAATGCATCCACCTCTTCCGTATAAAAAGGACTGGGAGAAAAAGTTCCCATGCCGCCCGTATTCAGGCCCTGATCACCGTCCTGCGCCCGCTTGTGATCCTGCGCGGAAGACATGATCCGGATCGTCCTGCCGTCCACGAAGGAAAGCACGGAGACCTCACGGCCTGTCATAAACTCTTCTATGACCATACGGTTGCCGGCTTCGCCGAACTTCTTGTCTTCCATGATGGTCCTGACGCCTTCCTGCGCCTCCTCCAGCGTATTGCAGATCAGCACGCCTTTCCCCAGCGCCAGTCCGTCGGCCTTAAGAACTACCGGCATCTTCGCCGTCTCCAGATAGGCAAGCGCCTTCCCCGGATCGTCAAAATTCTCGTAGGCCGCCGTCGGGATGTGATACTTTTTCATCAGATCCTTGGAAAACGCCTTACTGCCCTCCAGGATCGCCGCATTCTTCCTCGGCCCGAAGACACGCAGCCCGGCTGCTTCCATCTCGTCCACCCGACATCTCTCTTATACACATATGAGGCTGCCGACGACTCC
>VSOD01000001.1:0-15045 GCA_009774655.1 Lachnospiraceae bacterium | reverse complement strand
GTCCACCAGACCGCCCACCAGCGGATCATCCATGCCGACGATCGTCAGATCTACCGACTCTCTCAGCGCAAATGCCACCAGCTTGTCAAACTCCATGGCGCCGATGGGAACGCACTCCGCGATCTGCCCGATTCCCGCATTGCCCGGCGCACAGTAGATCTTATCCACGCCCCGACTCTTCGCCACTGCAGTCGCGATCGCGTGCTCCCTGCCGCCGCTTCCTACGATCAGAACTTTCATTCCAGTACCCTGCCTTTCTCTGTCTATGTTGTCTTTTTACGGCTCCGGCCGCTCACTCTGCGATGTGCGCCTTTCCGTCTGCCACCGTCACTCTGCCGGCGGCGATCAAATCCAGACACTGCGGAAGGATCACCCATTCCGCCTCTTCCATCACCCGCCTCTGCAGAGTCTCCGGCGTATCACCGTCCCTGACGGCCACGGCCTTCTGCATGAGGATCGGCCCCGTATCCGTTCCCTCATCCACGAAATGCACCGTCGCCCCGGTCACCCTGACGCCTCTGGCCAGCGCCGCCTCATGCACCTTGAGCCCGTAATACCCTTTCCCGCAGAAGGAAGGGATCAGCGACGGATGAATGTTGATGATCCGATTCTCATAACGCCTGATCAACTGCGGCGGTATCACCACCAGAAATCCCGCCAGCACCACCAGATCCGGCCCCGCCTCCTCGACCCTGTGCAGGAGCGCTTCGTTGAACTGCTCTCTGTCCCCGTAATCCCGCGGCGACACGCAGACCGCATCAATGCCGGCCTCTCCGGCCCGCTCCAGGGCACGGGCATTCCTGTTGTTGCTGATCACACGCACGATCTGCACGTTGCGGATCGTCCCCTGCCCGATCCCGTCAATGAGCGCCTGTAAATTAGTGCCTCCACCGGACACACACACTACTGTCTTAAGCATACTCTCCGCAGCCTTTCTTCTTATGATCCCTGTATCACGACGCCTTCTTTGCCGGATGTCACCTCACCCACCAGATAAGCCTGTTCGCCTGCAGCCTGCAGCGCCTCCATGGTCTTTCGTGCATCCGCGGCGTCCACAGCCAATACCATGCCCAGACCCATATTGTAGGTGTTGTACATCATCTTCTCTTCCAGCCCGCCCGTCTTTCGCAGCAGTTCAAAGATCGGCGGCACCGGATAGCTGTCCTTATGTACGACCGCCGTCACACCTTCCGGCAGCATACGCGGAATATTCTCGTAGAATCCGCCGCCGGTAATATGACTGCAGCCCTTGATGGTCACGCCCGCATCCTTCACCGCACGCAAAGCTCTGACATAAATCCTGGTGGGCGCAAGAAGCGTCTCTCCCAGCGTCGCACCAAGCTCTTCGTAATAAGTGTCCAGGCTCTCCTTCGTCATCTCGAACACCTTGCGCACAAGCGAAAATCCGTTGCTGTGCACACCCGAGGATGCAATGCCCACAAGCACATCTCCGGGCCTGATCTGTTCGCCCGTGATCAGATCCTTCTGATCCACCACACCTACCGCAAACCCGGCCAGATCGTACTCCTCCTCCGGCATCAGCCCCGGATGTTCCGCCGTCTCGCCGCCGATCAATGCCGCTCCTGCCTGCTTACATCCTTCTGCCACACCGCCCACGATTGCGGCGATCTTCTCCGGAAAGTTCCTGCCGCAGGCAATATAATCCAGAAAAAACAGCGGCTCCCCGCCGGCACACACCACATCGTTCACACACATGGCCACACAGTCGATTCCCACCGTGTCATGCTTATCCAGCAAAAACGCCAGCTTGATCTTCGTTCCCACGCCATCCGTACCGGACAGCAGCACCGGATGCTCCATCTCCTTGATCTTATCCAGACAAAAGGCCCCCGAAAATCCGCCCAGTCCGCCCAGCACTTCCGGCCGCATCGTTTCCTTCACATGCTTCTTCAACAGCTCCACCGACTGATAACCTGCCTCAATATCAACCCCTGCTGACTTATAATCCATATTCTCCTCCATCTTCCGCCTGTCGTTTTCCTCTCCTGTTGTGCCCGTCTCCTGCACCATATCCGCACCGCCGTGTATATGTACCGGAACAGGAAAAGCAGGGCACGCCGTGTATCAATCTCAATCGTCCAGATAATTCCTGTATCCCACTTCCTGCAGTTTGGCATCCTTCTTCTGCACGCTCTCCCGCAGCCTGCGCGAATAATCTTTCAACCGCTTCAAAAGCTCCTCGTCGGAAGTCGCAAGAATCTTCGCCGCCAGAATACCGGCATTCTGCCCGCCGCCGATGGCCACCGTCGCCACCGGGATGCCGGACGGCATCTGTACGATGGAATACAGAGAATCCACGCCGCCCAGATCAGAAGTCTTCATGGGAACACCGATCACAGGCATCGGGAAGATCGCCGCACACATACCCGGCAGATGCGCCGCCTTGCCGGCACCCGCAATGATCACCTTAAATCCCTTCTCCTCCGCATTCTTCGCATACTCGAAGAACACATCCGGTTCTCTGTGGGCAGAGATGATCGCCATCTCATAGGAGATTCCCAGTTCCTCCAGAATATCCGCCGCCTTCGCCATAACAGGCATATCGGAATCACTCCCCATTACAATACCTACCTGTGCCATCGTGTCTCCTCCTCAAAATTATTCTTTGATCTTATCTATCGCAGTCAGATTGACGCCAAGACTGGTCAAAAGAACTTTCAGCGAAACATAATCGTCCTTAAGATCCGCATATGTCCTGACAGCATTCTCTTCCCGTGCTAACAACATACGTTTCTGTACTTTTGTAAAATCATCTATCGCTCTTGAAATTATTTCGGCATTATTCGGCATCTTTCCACCTCCTGTATTATGAAAATTGCGCCAATGCATAATATCGGTTATAGTATACCATAATCAAAACCCGAAGTCCATCCTTACGCAAACGCCTTATTCAACTCCTCGCAGCCTTCCAGCACAAACCGCCCGTCACGGATGATGGTGATCGTCTCTCCCTCCTTCGTCTGTACGGACAGCTCGCCAAGCTCATCATAGGGAATCGTAATATCCGTGTGGCACTGGAAATAAGCCCTGCCAATATCCGTATCCCGCAGTGCCGACACCTCATTGTCCTTTGCGATGATCTCTTTTCCATCCTGATTGTAGACCCGTACATTCTCTGCGTGGGAATAACACGTATCACCCACCGCAAAATGCGGTCCCGTCTTCTCGGCGATCAGGATCGGCATCTTGTCCTCAATCCCGTATCTGCGCGCCGCCACATAGGCAGTCGTGTTCGTGCCGATGGCAAATTCGCCAAGCGGCAGTGTGTCATGATGGAACAGCACATTGTCCTTGATGTATTTGCGGTTCTCCTCTTCGGTTGTAAAATTGGCGCATCCGTAATCTGTGACCATCCCGTCGGCAAACCTCAGCCAGATATCCTTATACTCCAGTTCGTTCAGGAATACTCTGGTCACATGCAGCAGCCCTTTTGTGCCGGCCAGTAACGGCGAAGTGAACACCTCTCCCACCGGTATGTTCACATCTGCCACACAGTTCTCAAAGTTCGTCTCCTTCTGCGGATCTTTCAGCTCATGCAGGCTGATCTGCAGGTCTGTCCGGTTGCCGCCGCATCCTTTGACCAAAACAGTCACGCCCTGATCCAGCACGTCGATGATCCGCTGCTGTATCCCCTGATACAGCTGGTAGTCCAGCGTATTGATGCGCACGATATCGTCAAAGATCTCTTCATACTGCGCGCCGATATCCGGCACCGGGAAGGCAATGATCGTAAAACTCCTCTCATCGCCGGGGATATATTCATTCTGCAGTGCACCCGCCCGCGACGCATACTCCACGGAAAGTTTCTGCTGTTTCTCCGACAGTCTGCAGGCCGCCTCCTTACTCTCCGGTGCAAAAGGCTTCTCCCCGAAGATCTCCAGCACAGCCGGCCCGCCGTGTACCTTCGCCTGATCCTTATACTGTTCAAAAGCTCCCCGCAGGCACTCCAGCCTGCGCTCCACAAGCAGCTTATCCAGCACCAGCGCCAGATCCTCCCTGTGGTCATAGTCGAACTGTTTGTTGGGGTTCGCCCCGAAATAGCCGTTCTTATTGACGCTTCTGCCCTGGAAGATATTTGTCCCCGAACGATAGATCGTAGATTGCAGACCAATACGGTCAAAATTCTGTACCGCACGCCGTATCATCTGCTCGAAACCGAGGCAGTAGCGCACGTTCACCGTCTTCTTGATCGAGATATCCTTGTTCCCCGTCTCGAACCCGATCCGGTAGCCTTCCGTATAAGTGTCTGCCAGCAGGGCGATCCGCTCCTCCGGCATCTGGTTTAAATGCTTTGCCGTCCTCAGCTCATTGTCCGTCACATACTCCCCGTAATAATACAGATACCGCAGATCCGAAAGATCGCTTTCCATCACGATGCGCAGGGCAAAATCCTTCTCCGGGCAGACGAGTTGCGCTATCTTCTCACAGCTCTCCGGCTCGTAATAGTCGCTCACATACCAGTACAGGATCTGCCGCAGCTCCTCCGGATCCGGCAGCACCTCCTCGGCTGCAGTACACAGACATGCCTGATAAACCTCCAGCAGCAGTTCCATTCGAATCACCATGGCAGATCTGTTCTGCTCAAAAACCGCCGGGATCAGGCTGCGCAGCTCCGCACAGAGAAAAGAAAGCATCTGCCCCATCGACTCTCCCAGACAATCCACGGCATATGACGGGTTGGCATAACTCTCCCCGTAGTGCTCCGGCAGGATGTCTTCATACAGCCTCCCGTTCAGGGCCTGCAGTTCCTCCAGCGTCATCTGCCGCAGTTTCCCGCTCTCCACCACCTGCCACACTTCATCCATATACAGAACAAACGCCGCCATACTGTTGAAATACTTCCGCAGCGCAGCGTCGCAGTCCGCCTCCTGCGGTATCTCCCTGATCCGCTCAATGGCAAGCGCATACCGCTCCCGCTCCAGATCGTTTCTGTCCTCTTCCGCAATATACAGATCTTCCATAATCACTGTCCTTCCTTTCACGCATAAGCTCCGGCATACAGGATCACACTGACCATTGCCAGCGCCAGTACATTCAAAAAAATTCCCACATAGGTAAACAGATAGAATTTATCCCGTTCCGTCTTGGAGACCAGGCCGAGGCCGATCCCCACAAACGCATAGATCATCACCAGCATCGCCGCCGCCCCGTACTGCACGGGAACCTCTCCCGCACTGCGGTAACTCATAAAAACAGCATACCCCAGTGTAGCCAGCGAGATCACGCCCAGGATCGTGGACATGATGCCTTTCTGTGTATGCTCTTTATTGGTAAACATATAGCTGTTCTTCTTCACTGTCCAAACCCCCTGTCCATCCACAATTTCGAAATGGGCATCTTCGTCTGTTCCGAAAACACCCATTTGTCATCTACGGCACACGCCCGTCCGGCGTCCGCGCTCAGAATAAAATTTTGCTTCTTCCGGCCAGCAGCTTGGCGCCGCTGATCAGCAGGAGCACGCCGCTTGCCACGCCCACCACAAGCGCGACTACACCGACCGCAATATTGAGCGCACCCGAGCCGCCCATCACCTTATAGGTTCTCTCTTCCATCTTCATTCTCCTCCAGGTACCCATGTTCTGCTTGGGAAGAACCGCTTTCGCCGATTACTTCGCACCGTACTGTTCATAGTATGCATCGATCGCACGCTTTAATGTATCATCAATGTAAATCGTCCCTTTGTATGGCTTATCATACAAGCAGTCCACCACCTCTTCCATCGTCACGATGGCATTGGCGTCAAAACCGTACTTCTGCCTGATCTCGAAAAGTGCGCTCTTCTCACTGTCCAGCCCCCGCTCCATGCGGTTTAAAGATACCATCAGTCCTACGATCTCCACATCGGCCTGCTGCCGCAGGATGGGGAACGTCTCCTCGATGGACTTGCCGGAAGTGGTCACGTCCTCGATGATCACCACCTTATCGCCGTCCTTCAATTTACTGCCAAGCAGGATACCGGTGTCGCCGTGATCCTTCACCTCTTTCCGGTTGGAACAATATCTGACTTCCTTACCGTACAACTCACTGATCGCCATGGTCGCGGCTACCGCAAGCGGAATCCCCTTGTAAGCCGGCCCGAACAGCACGTCAAAGTCCAGACCGTAATGGTCATGGATCGCTCTCGCATAATATTCCCCCAGCTTCCGAAGCTGTGCACCCGTCACGTAAGCACCCGCATTCATGAAAAAGGGTGATTTCCTGCCGCTCTTTAAGGTGAAGTCGCCGAATTTCAACACCTGGCTGTCCACCATGAACTCGATAAATTCCTGTTTGTATCCTTCCATCTCCATCTCCCGTTCTGCTCCTGTGCGCTGTTATCCTCTGGCTGCCAGCGCCTGCGCGATATCCTCTCTCATATCCACCACAGCGGCCCTCGATGCGTCCGCAAAATTCTCCGCGCCGTAGCCGGCATACTGCTCCTGCTGCCAGGCAGCTATGATACCTCTGGACGAATTGACGATCGCGCCCAGCCCGTCTTCGTTGAAGAAATGCACCAGATCTGCGCCCTTACCGCCCTGTGCGCCATATCCCGGCACCAGAATATAGGCTTTCGGCATGATCTTACGCAGGATCTTCCCCTGCTCCGGATAAGTGGCGCCCACCACGGCTCCTATATAACTGTAGGAATCGCCCATGCAGGCTGCACCCCAGGATGCCACCTGCTCTCCCACGATCTCATAAAGCGGCCTGTCCGCACACTCCACACCTCTTACCAGCCTGTCCTGAAACTCCCCGCTGCTGGGATTGGACGTCTTCACCAGAATAAAAAGACCTTTCTTCTCTTCCTGACACACCTTGATAAAAGGCTTCACCCCATCGGAACCAAGATAGGGGTTAACCGTCACAAAATCTTCGTCAAATCCTCTGCACATGGTACTGCCCACCTGCACCTGTCCCAGATGGCCCACCGCATAGGCTTCCGATGTAGAACCGATATCACCGCGCTTGATATCACCGATGACCACCAGCCCTTTCTGCTTACAGTATTCCACGGTCTTCTGGAAGGTGATAAGCCCTTCCACGCCGAACTGCTCATACATGGCGATCTGCGGCTTCACCGCCGGGATCAGATCGTAGATGGCATCCACGATCGCCTTGTTATACAACCAGACCGCCTCTGCCGCTCCCTTCATCGTCTCCCCGTACTCCGCATAAGCCTTCTGCTTTATATGCTCCGGCACGAACTTCAAAACAGGATCCAGCCCGGCCACGATGGGCGCCCCGGTCCTCCTGATCTTCTCTATAAGTTGGTTGATCACAGTTTTCTGCCCTCCAAATCATGCAATACATATGTATTCTCAATATACCGCGGAATCTCCTCCCTGGAGATCCATTTCCACTCACCGTATTCCTCCGGCAGGACGATATTCGCCTCGTCCGCCTCCCGGATCGCACACAGATAGGCAATGCCCACACAGTGGGTATCCCCAAGCAGATTGGACCACGTATACTCGATCCCTTCTATACTGCCCTCCACTGACAGAAGTTCCCGGATCGCCCGCAGCACCGTGTTGTCCGGCGCCTCGCCGTGCTGTACCTCCGCGTCAATGAACTCCCATACATAAGGGGTCGGGATATGGTCGTCTACCCATCTCCTGATCACCAGATATTCCTCCCCCTTTTTAATGATGCCTTTTACACGCACATAAGTATTTTTCATGCCGCTACCATACCTTCCCTGTTATTATTAAAATAGTACCATCGGCTTTTTTGCTTGTCAATCCACAAACATCTGCCCGCACCCTTACCGCGTAACAGTTCGCCTTTGGCTTCTCTGTTGCCTTACCGCGTCCGCAGGAACTCATACTCCCGCTTTGCCGTCTCATCATCCGGATAGGACTTCAGGTAACTGTTCATCAACGCCGACGCGGTCTTAAAGTCGCCCATATATTCATAGGCCACGATCTCGTTGAACTTAAGGCTCTGCATCATGCCGTTATCCTCGATATTCATAGCCGCCTGAAAAGCCTCCAGCGCCGCGGTGTATTCCTTCATCTGCATCCTGCACAGCCCCAGCTGGTTGTAGATCTCCGCCTTGGTCTGGTCATTCTCCGTATAGGCGGCATAGATCCCGGACGCGTAATTATAATCCCCCAGCGCCTCATAAGTCCTGCCCAGATACAGCGCAGCGCCATAATCCTTCGACGAATCCATCTTCGAAAGATAGTCCCTCGCCTTCTCATAGTCGCCCATATAATAACTCATGCGGCCCATATCATAGTCCGAGATGGATTTCTCATTCTCCGCCATCACCTTCTGCAGATAGACCATGCCCGCCTCTTTGTAGCCGTATTCCTCCAGCGCCATGTAAATGCGGATCATCTGGTCGTAGTCCTTACCGTCCAGCGCTACGGCCGCATCGAAATCCTTCTGCGCATTATCAAAATCATTCTGGGACAGCCTGACGTATCCCCGAAGATAGAAAGCATTCTTCTCTCTGGGCCGAAGCGCCAGAATCGCATTGTAGGCACTCACCGCATCCTCCGGCCGCCCGCTCTTATAATACGCCGTGGCAAGATAATAATTGATATCAAAATCCAAATCGTCAACCCGGCCGCTGCTTTCATGAAGCGCCGCTTCCAGATAGTGGATTGCCTCCTCATAGCGGGTCATCCCCATATAAGCCAGTCCCATACCGCGGTACAGCGCTCTGACGTCCTCGCCCTTCTCCAAAGCCGCCTGAAAATGTGCCAGCGCTTCCTCATACTGCAGCGCCTCCACCGCATTCATGCCCTGCTTCGTATTACTTAACTGTTCCTCTTTGCCGCAGCCCGACAGCAGTACCACCGTCAAAAAAAGCACCGCGGTATACTGCGCCGCACACCGCAGCCGGCCCTGCCCCGTTATCCCTGTATTTCTGTTTTTCAATTTATCCGTCGCCGCTTTCCTGAAATCGTTTACCGTTCTTACCTTTTAAAATATCTGTACTTTAACCATTCCCGGCAATGACATTCCTGCCGGAACTATTACATTATCATACCATACCCCGCCTGTAAATCCAATGTGCCGAAAAGATTTTTTACAAAAAATTCCCGAATGCAAAATCTTTCATGATGCCAAAAAACTCCCGCACCATATTGTTCAGCTGGAAATATACATTGGAACGCGCCGCAATGCCGCACACTTCCCGAAACCCTGCCGCCTTCGCCAGATGGATGCCCCGGAACACATGGAAATTGTTGGTGACGATCCCCACGCTGACGTCCTTTGTCCCGATCAGCTCCGCACTGTAGGCGATGTTCTCCGCTGTATCCGTGGACTGGTCCTCCATAAGAATCCTTTGTGCCGGGATCCCCTTCTGTGTAAGATACGCATACATGCCTTCGGCCTCACTGCAGGGCTCGTTCCTGCCTTGGCCGCCGGACACGATGCAGACCGTATCCTCATTGTTCATCAGATATGCATACGCCGCATCCAACCTGAACTGCAGCACCGCGCTGGGCCCCTTCTCCTTCATCTGCGCCCCCAGAACAATGATATAATCAAGCCCATCCCGGCCCTTATCCCGGTAGTGGCTGATGATGCAGCCCTCCACGATCACAAACAGCACTGCGCCCACCACGGCAAGCAGACAGAACATCCTTCGCAATAAAAGAGGCGCCCTGTCCCATACGCCAAAGTGCAGCACACAAAACAGCCCCAACAGGCAGATCCCGCCTGCCGCCCATACAAGATAAAACCTGCTGCCGGATCTGATCATAAACACCACCCCGCAGTAGGCAAAACAAAACAGTGCCCCCAAAATACATAATAAACCCATCGTCTTCTTCCCCATCCGGTCCGCTGTCCTTTCTCTTCCTTAAATATGCATCTGTACAGATGATTCCACTGCTCATCATAACGGCAAAATCTTAAATCCACCGTCTCTATTTCTTAAAAATTCCGAAATAATCTGTCCCTGAAAAAAGCAGGCCCGCCGGGCCTGCCCTCCATGAGTATCAATGCATACTTTCTTATAAAGACTGGATCACATCCCGTGTCTCCTCATACATTCTCGTCACCTGCTCCATATAGCTGCCTATCTTCTCCTCGTCGTAAGGCTCGGAACGCACCTCGTCCGTCAGCGGGACCGCATACTCCAGAATACCGTCCAGTCCCAGATTACCGCACAGTCCCTTTACCGTATGGGCATATGTGAATGCATCCTCCCAGCGCTTCTCTTCCACTGCCGTCTTCAAGCCTTCATAATTCTTGTCGTCGAGAAATTTCCGCAGCATCCTCAGATAAAAATCTTCCTTTCCCATGAAGCGCTTCAATACCTCATCATATTTTACACCGACCGTCTGTAATTTTTCTCTCATTCGCTCGTCCCCTTTATCCTGCTATTTCTTTCTTCAAAAGATATATATTTAGATTACGTTGTTTTTGCATAAATGGCAAGCACTTTCTGAAAAAACACAGCTTTCTTTGATTCTGTCATTTCCCGGTTTTTTATTAAGCCGTCCCTCTTGTACTATTTATACAGAAATGTTAAAATCATCCTGTTGTCTGAACCGCGCCGCTCTGCGACAGCACAACACAATGATCAAATACAACCATAAGGAGATAAGGAGAATGGAACCCATGGCAGAAATCAAGTGGAATGATCGTTTTAATCTTGATGTGGCTGAGATCGACAAAGCTCACCAGAAACTATTTTCAATCGTAAACAAACTGATCGCCTTCACCGAGAATCCGGAGAAACAGCAGCATGCCTGCAAAGAAGGGATCAAATATTTCAAAAGCTACACCATTAAGCATTTTGCAGAAGAAGAGGAATATATGAAATCCATCGCTTACGCCGGACTGCCCATGCACAAAAGCCTGCATGATAATCTTCGCGACAAAACACTGCCGGCCCTGGAGGCAGAACTGGAAGACCAGAATTATTCCGTTGAAGCCGTCCAGCATTTTATCGGCATCTGCGTCGGCTGGCTTACCGGCCATATCATGGTCGAAGACCGCGCCATCACCGGCAAAAACGCCAACAAATGGGTACATAAATCTTCCGATGACAAGATGGATTCCATCATCAAGGCGGCTACTCAGGGATTAAAGACGATGAGCCGTGCCCCGGTGCAGCTTGTCAGCCAGCACTACGGCGGAGAAGGCTTCAAGGTCGGCAAACCGCTCTGTTACCGCCTGACCTACAGCCACAAATCCCAGCAGAAACAGCAGGTATACATCGTCTGCGAAGAGGCTGTGGCGATCCTCACCCTGAACAACATCCTGGAAATGGATATCAAACGGATCGACCGCACTGTGATCGACGCCATGAAGATGCTCTCCATACAGCTTGTCGACTATATCAACAAATATTTCCCGGTTGACGTGAAATATCAACTGGATAAAACGGATCTGCTGACCTTCGATCAGTTTGCCAAGATCTTCTACAAGCAGGCCCCTGCCTGCAGCCTGCTGTTCAACATTGACAACCGGGGATATGTGGCGATCTGCTCTGATTTTATCCAGCCATAACGGCGCCGGATCAATACCTGATTACCGAAGAAGGGAACCTGCCGTCTTACCTGACGTCCGGTTCCCTTTTACCGTTCTAATCTCTCTGCTCTTCTCTCTAACCTTCACGCCGGTTCACAATGTCCAGCGTCAACGATCCTCTCAGCCGCATTTCTCTCTGCTCAGGACCTTATTCAACGTTGTGAACAGAAGTTCAATATTGATCGGTTTAGCAATATGGCCGTCCATACCGTTGCGCAGCGCCTCCTGCTTATCTTCCTCAAAAGCGTTGGCCGTCATGGCAATCACCGGGATGCCTGCCAGTCTCTGGTTCTCCAGCTGCCGTATCTCCCTGACTGCCTCATACCCGCTCATCACAGGCATCTGCACATCCATCAGCACCAGCTGATAATAACCGGGATCCGATCTCTGCAGCATCTCCAGGGCAACCTTTCCATTCTCTGCAACTTCCGTCGTAAAACCGGCTCCGCCAAGAATCTCCACAGCGATCTCCTGGTTCAGCTCATTGTCCTCGGCAAGCAAAATACGTCCCGCCTTAAACTGTACTTCCCTGCCTTCCTTCTCTTCCTCAACCTGCTCCTCCGCACCGATGACGGTACGCAGACATTTACGCAGCTCCGACATGAAAAGCGGCTTGCTGCAAAAAGCCGTGACACCGGCCTCCTTGGCTTCTTCCTCGATCTCCGACCAGTCGTATGCCGTCAGGACGATGACCGGCACATTGTCCCCCATCACCTGTCTTACCCTTCTGGTCACCTCGATACCGTTCATATCCGGCAGCAGCCAGTCGATGATATAGACAAGATAACCGTCCTTACGCATACTGGCCTGTTTGGTACGCAGTACCGCCTCCTTACCGGACAGCGTCCACTCCGCCCGCAGGCCGATCTGCCCCAGCATATAGGAAACACTGTCGCAGGTGTTGAAATCATCGTCCACCACCAGTGCCCTGCAGTTCTTCAATTCCGGTATTGCCTGCTCTTCCTTCTCTTCCTTTCGGGTCCGGAAGACGAAAGAAACCGTAAAGGTAGAACCGACGCCCAGCTCACTCTCCACTTCGATGGTACCGTTCATCATATCCACGATGTTCTTGGTGATGGCCATGCCCAACCCGGTGCCCTGGATCCCGCTGGTCGTAGAATTCTTCTCCCGCTCAAAAGGTTCGAAGATATGCTCCACGAATTCATCGCTCATGCCCACACCGTTGTCCTTAATGGAAAACTCATACTGTGCAAATCCATCCGGCGCGCCGGCCTTCTCCGTGATCCGCATGTTGATCGCACCGCCCGCACCGGTATACTTGACCGCATTGCCGAGCAGATTGAGCAGCACCTGGTTCAGACGCAGCTTGTCACAGTAAATATCCTCGTTGCGTATATCCAGTGTATCAATATGTAATTCCAGCTGCTTCGCATGTACATCCGCCTGCACGATATTGCAGATACTGTGCAGGATCTCCGGCAGACTGCACGCCTTCTCGTCAAGCCGGATCTTGCCGCTCTCGATGCGGCTCATATCCAGAACGTCATTGATCAGGCTCAGCAGATGATTCCCCGACGTCATGATCTTCTTGAGATATTCTTCCATCCGCTCCCTGTTATCAATATGCTTCATCGCCAGCGAAGTGAATCCTACGATCGCATTCATCGGCGTCCGGATATCGTGAGACATATTGGAGAGGAATACGCTCTTGGCCTTGCTCGCCCGGTTGGCCTGCATCAGCGCATCCTTCAGGTTGCTTCTCTGCTCCATCTCATTGCGTATTTCTTTATCCACACTGCGGATACCCAGGACAATACTGCCGCGGCCGCTGCGAACCCCGGCCCGCACGATCTTCATCTGATAATACTCCAGCTGGCCTTTCTTCTGCGTACGGAAATTCACATGATACTGTTTGCCCTCGGACAGCCCCTTCTCTATCTCCTCTCTGGAAGTTGCCTGCCGCACCATCTCGCGGTCTTCCTCACAGACATACTTCTGTATATAAAATTCCATGCTCTCTTCGAAAGAAAGCTCTCCTGCAAAATTCTCTTTGAACTGCTGGCTTACTTCCTCCACGCGCAGCGGCTTCCCGATCCCCGTCTCCAGATCAAAAAAGCAGACCACCTTATAGTCTATACTCAGCGCCTGCACAAGCTCCATCTGCTGCCGCTCATTCTCTTCCTCCTGCAGCTTCCTGTCCGTACAGTCCAAAACAAACCGCTGATACCGCAGTTCGTCATTCTCCCGCATCAGCTTCACATTCCCCATCACATACCGGATCGCCCCGTCCTTACGGCGCACACGGTATTCCACGCTGACACTGTCTCCTTCTTCCTGCAGTCCCCGGATTTTCTCCAGCAGCTCTTCACGGTCTTCCTCCATAACGGAAGATGCAATCATGTAAAATCCGTTCTCCGCCATCTCATCCAGGGAATCATATCCCAGAATATCCAGTGCCGCCTGATTCACGCTGATGATCTTGGATCCGTCCACACTGTGGTACATGACACCGCACTCAATATTGTTAAAGATCGTCTCCAATGTGCGGTTCTTCTGTATGATCTCCTGCTCATAGGCCCGTTCCTGTGTCACGTCGATGGCCACGCCCACAGTGCCCATCACACTTCCGTCGATATCATACAGCGGAGATTTGTAAGTCGTAAGAAGCCTGATACCGTCCCCGGCCTTCACGCGCTCTTCGGAGACAAAAGTCTGTTCCTTCTCCATGACCTGACGTTCCGACTCGATACAGGCAGGATCGTCCTCCTCCACATCCCAGATATAGGCGTGCCGCTGGCCTTCCACCTTCTGCTTCGTCTTGCCTACCGTCCTGCAGAAGCTGTCGTTTACCTTCTCATGCACACCGTCTTTGTCCTTGTACCAGATGAGGTTCGGAACATTATTGATCGTAGCTTCCAGAAAATGACTGGTCTGCCAGTAATCCTTGCCCATCTTGTAGGCCTGCTGCCATCTCAGGAAATGGAACCTGATCTCCTCCCCGGACATCGGCAGTGTCCAGATATCCTTCACCCCGTCCAGCATCCTGGTTAAAAGCGGAATCTGCTCTTTCTCAGCAAGCAGAATGAGCTCTGTATCCTCCCCTCTGTCTGCAGTCAGTGCACACACTGTCTCCCGCACATCCATGTCCCGCAGGTCCGCCAGGATCACATCCGCTCCGCCCGTCAAAGCGTCCCCGGCCCTTTCACTCTTCGTAAACTCATGCGTAAAACATGGCAGTGGAGACATCTCTTCGATGACCGCAAATACATCCTGTCGAATGCCCACTAAGTGAAAATGAACATGACAATGGTACATTTCTCTTTCCTCCTTAACGATTCCGGTATCAACACACAAATTATAATTTTTCACTCATTCTAATATCATACTGTATTTTGCGGTGTATGGCAATTATTTTTGAAAATGTTTTGAACGGTTCTTTTCATTGGCTTCCTGTTCCGTCCTGGACATCTCCGCATCCAGCCCCTCCACATCCAGCTCCTTTTCGGACAGGACGCTCTCCGGCATATACCCTTCCAGATCCTGATAGATCACCCGATACCAGCCGTCCGCAGTCCTCCCCGTGAC